>DATGKG010000483.1:0-7561 GCA_035294805.1 Binataceae bacterium (SeqCode)
CCGTTGGCCTGATGGGCCGCACGCCCGACTACATGAACGTGACTTTCGCAGGCTTCGCTGGACGCGCCGACGAATGGGCGGTCGATAGGAACGAACGCGGCGCGGCTAATCTGGTCGCGTATCAGAAATTTATCGCGCGCAAGGATCTGTCGCTCACTCACACGATCGTTCAGCCGACGATCGACAAGGCGCTCGGCGACGCACCCGCAGCAGGCAACGATGTGGCGCTGCAAAAAGTCGCCGACACCGAACACGGTATCCTGGTAAGAGGGGCGAGAATCCTCGCGACGCTGGCGCCCTTCGCCGATGAGATGGCGGTCTATCCGGCGGTGCCGCTGCCCGAAGGTGCAGATGCGTATGCGTTGTCATTTTGCATTCCGATGAGCACGCCGGGGCTAAAGTTCCTCTGCCGCGATAGTTGCTCGACGACGCGCAGCCGTTTCGATCATCCGCTCTCGAGCCGCTTTGATGAGCAAGACGCGTTTGTGATTTTCGATGATGTGGAAGTGCCGCGCGATCGCGTGTTCATCAACGCCAGCCTGAAGGCCTACAACAGCGTGATGACGACCGGGTGGTACCCGAACGTCATGCAGCAGACGATGATTCGCGCGCAGACCAAGCTCGAGTTCGCCTACGGGCTGGCGATGCGGATGGCGGAAATCATCAATGACGTTTCGCCCGGAACCAAACAGATGCTTGGCGAGATTTCCGTCTATGCGGAGCTAACGCGCGCGGCGGTCGTCGCGGCCGAGGAACAGGCCTTCGAATGGGGCAACGGCGTATGGTTTCCGCATGGCGGACCGCTCGCATCCTTGCGCGCGATCCTTCCGACCTGGTTTCCCCGCGTCGGCGAGATCATCACTCTGATTGGATCGCACAACCTGCTAGCGGCGCCGACGCGCGCGCAGCTCGACGATCGCAACTTGCGCCCGCTCATCGATAAATTCCTGCGCGGCGCAAAGGGTGTCGAGGCCGAGGAACGCGCGCGCGTGTTCCGCCTCGCATGGGATTTCGTCGGCACCGCGCTCGCGAGCCGCAACGAACTGTATGAGCGTTTCTATCTCGCGTCGGGCGCGCGCAATTATCAGCTCGCGCACGCGCTATCTCTGAAGGATCGCGCGAATCGCCTCGTCGACGGCATCCTCGGCAAGGAGCATACGGATGCGGAGGCGACGCGCGATGAGAAACGCCGCAAGCTCGGCCTCGCACTATGAGATTTTGACGACTCGCAATCGACTGCGCTAAAGACACGAACAGATCATCAATGATCTGATTCTTCGCGGCGCGCGATAGGGGAAGCATCATGGGCAAACTCGACGGCAAAGTTGCAGCAGTCACCGGCAGCGGACGCGGAATCGGTCGCGGGGTCGCGAAGGCATTGGCCGCGCAAGGCGCGGCGGTGGTCGTCAACGATCTGGGCGTAACGGTCGATGGAAAGAAAGAAGCCTCGACGCCCGCCAATGAAGTTGTGAACGAGATCAAAGCCGCGGGAGGGCGCGCGGTCGCCGATCCGTCGGATATCGCGACGGTTGCGGGCGGCGAGGCGCTAGTCAATCGCGCCATCAAGGAGTTCGGCCAACTCGACATCCTCGTGAACGTCGCCGGCATCCTGCGCGATCGGATGATTTTCAACATGAGCGAGGAGGAGTGGGACGAGGTCATCCGCGTTCATCTCAAGGGCCATTACTGCACGATGCGTCCGGCGTCGGCGCACATGCGCGAGCGCAAAACCGGGCGCATCCTCAATTTTTCATCGGGTGCCGCGCTGGGTGCGCCGGGCCAGCCCAACTATGCCGCCGCGAAGGCTGCGATTTTGGGCCTCACGTGGAGCACCGCGAACGCGCTCGCGAAATACAACATCACGGTCAACGCGATCATGCCGGGCGCATCGACGCGTATGACCGATTCGATTCCGCAAACGCGGATGCCGGGGAATACGAATTTCCGCCAGAGCGACAATGCCGCGGGCACCGTGATGGATCCGGCCAACGTCGCGCCGCTGGTCGCGTTCCTCGCGAGCGATGATGCGGCACACATCACCGGGCAAGCCTTTGGCGCGATGGGATATCGCGTCACCCGCTACACGCATCTTGTTCCCGATCGCGTGCTGCTCGGCGATGGACCATGGACGGTGGAAAAGCTGGCGGAGGCATTCAAGTCGACGCTCGGCACCGGCCTCAAACCTCCGCGGATGCTCTGAGCAGCGCAGAAGAAGAGAAACCACAGAGGCATCGAGACACTGAGGGTCAGAAAACGGGAAGATCCGTTGGATGCACCTCTGTGTCTCTGTGCCTCCGTCGCCTGCTCCGATTTGGCAAACGGCGCTACTTGGGTTATTCGACTTACATACAGCGGAGGAAACCACATGAGCGTCCTCGATGGTCCGAGAACTGAATGGCGTCGCGTTCTGCATGAGGGTCAGCCGAAATGGGTGCAGCCCAACGGCGACCGATTGATGTTGGGCGATGGCCGATCGATCGCCGATGCCGAGGCGACCTACTTACCGCCATGCGATCCGACCAAGATTCTATGCATCCATCTGAATTACGATTCGCGTCGCGTCGAGTTCAAAGCCCCCATGCTCGACACGCCGACCTACTTCCAGAAGCCGTGCACCGCGCTCAATTCGCATCGCGGCAGCCTCGCGCGTCCGGCCGGCACGAAATACCTCAATTACGAGGGCGAGGTCGGCGTCATCATCGGCAAGCCGACGCGCAATGTGAGCCGCGAGGAGGCGTGGGACTATATCGGCGGCTTCGCGCCCGCCAACGACGTCGGATGTCAGGACTATCGCGATACCGACGCCGGCTCGATGCTGCGGGTGAAGGGGCAGGACGGTTTTTGTCCGATCGGGCCGGGCATCGTGAGCGGAGTGGATATCCGTAAGGCGACGCTGCGCACCTTCATCAACGGCAAGATGGTGCAGGAAGGCGCGATCAGCGAAATGATTTTTCCCATCGACTACATCATCGCGGATCTGTCGCGTTACATAACTCTACTTCCTGGCGACATCATCCTTTCCGGCACGCCAAAGAATTCGCGTCCGATGAATATCGGCGATCTGGTCGAAGTCGAAGTGACCGGCCTCGGGCGGCTGTCGAATCGCGTGGTCGAGGCGCCTGCACCCGCGCATAAGGTGGGACATCAGGGCAGCGACACCGATTCGGTGCGGCGCGTCGCGCTCGGCTCGGATTGGACGCGGAGCGAAGCGCGATGAATGGCGCCGAGGCTCTCATCAAGACCGCGCTCGGCGCCGGCGTCGAAGTATGCTTCGCGAATCCCGGCACCACCGAGATGGCGTTGGTCGCGGCGCTCGATTCGGTTCCGGGAATGCGCGCGGTGCTCGCGCTGTTCGAGGGCGTTTGCACCGGAGCCGCCGACGGCTACGCGCGGATGTCCGGCAAGCCAGCGATGACGCTGCTGCATCTGGGACCCGGCCTGGCCAACGGCCTCGCGAATCTGCACAACGCGCGCCGCGCGAACACTCCCGTCGTTAATGTGATTGGCGATCAAGCGACGTGGCATCGCGCGGCGGACGCGCCGCTGACCAGCGACATCGTGTCGCTCGCCTCGCCGATGTCAGGATGGGTGCGCGAGAACAAGTCCGCGAGCGAACTCGGCGGTGACATGGCCGATGCTATCGCCGCATCGCTCACACCGCCGGGCCAAGTCGCCACGCTGATCGTGCCGAGCGATTGCCAATGGGAGTCTGCGCGCGATGCAGCGAAGGCACGCACGGTCGCGGCGCGCGCAAAGGTCGCCGGCGGTACCATCGATCGCGTCGCAAAGATTCTGCGCGAGAAGAAGCCGGCGACGCTCCTCCTCGGCGGTCATGCGCTCAGTCGCGACGGCCTGATGTCGGCAGCGCGTGTCGCCGCGGCATCGGGATGCAAGCTGATGACGGAAACTTTCACCGCGCGCATCGAGCGCGGCGCGGGAATTCCAAATCCTATGCGATTGCCATATTTCCCCGAACAGGCGCTCGAGGCGCTGAAGGGCGCGCAGACGCTCATCCTCGCGGGTGCGCTATCTCCCGTCGCATTCTTCGGCTATCAGGGGTTGCCGAGCAGCCTGGTTCCCGTCGGATGCGCACTCGAGACGCTCGCGCGAGTCGAGGACGACGTCGCGGGCGCGCTCGAGGCGCTCGCCGATGCGCTCGGCGCGCCGAAAGATGTTCAGATTCCAGCGGCAAAACGTCCCGCGCCTCCGGCCGGCAAGCTCGATCCCGCAAGCCTCGGTGCTGCGCTCGCGGCGTTGCAGCCCGAGAACGCCATCATCATGGATGAGAGTGCCACTTCCGGCGGTCCGTACGCCGCGATGGCAGGAGGTGCGCCTCCTCATACGAGCCTCGCGCTGACGGGCGGCGCGATCGGGCAGGGCTTTCCGTGCGCGACCGGCGCGGCGATCGCATGCCCCGATCGGCGCGTCATCGATTTTCAGGCCGACGGCAGCGGGATGTACACGGTGCAGGCGCTGTGGACGCAGGCGCGCGAGAGCCTCAATGTCACGACGATTCTATGCAGCAATCGCGCGTACCGGATTCTGCAGATGGAAGCGGCGCGCGCGGGCAACGTCGAGATGGGCCGCAACGCGCGCAGCCTCACGATGCTGCAACCGCCGGAAATCGGATGGGCGCAGCTCGCGAAGGGCTTCGGCGTTCCGGGCGTGCGCGTCGAGACGGCGGACGATCTGGTGAAGCAACTCGACCGCGCGTTGAAGGAGCCGGGCCCGAACTTCATCGAAGCGATTTTGTAATCGCCGATTCTGATCTTCGTAGGAGTCATCCGCGAACGACCCGCAACGATGGCGCATGCGCGAGAACGGCTGTGGGCACGCCGTCATCGTTGCGGGCGCTTCGCGAAGCGCCCCTACGCGGATTGGAGATGATTAAATATCGAACGTGAGGTGAACATCATTGAGTACGATTTCCAAGTTTTACGATTTCAAGGGCAAAGTCGTGACAATTACCGGCGGTAGCCGCGGCATCGGACATGCCATGTCGCTCGCATTCGCCGAATGCGGCGCGAAGGTCGCCGTCGCGAGCCGCAAGATTGATTCATGCGAAGAGACCGTCAAAGAAATCCGCAAGCTCGGCAGCGACGGCTCCGCGCATGCGTGCCACGTCGGCAAATGGGAAGACTGCAACCGGCTGTACGAGGAGGTCTACGCGAAGTGGGGGCGATGCGACGTGCTCATCAACAATGCCGGTCTGTCGCCGCTCGCACCCTCGCTGCTCGAGACGAGCGAGGATCTCTTCGACAAGGTGATTGCGGTAAATCTGAAGGGACCGTTCCGATTGACCGCGCTGTTCGCATCGCGAATGGCGGCGGGCGAGGGCGGCTCGGTCATCAACGTATCGTCCACCGGTTCGATTCGTCCGGGGGCGCATACCGCGCCGTATTCGGCGGCGAAGGCGGGCCTCAACGCGCTCACCGTCGCACAGGCGCAAGAATACGGGCCGAAGGTCCGCGTGAACTGCATCATCCCCGGGCCGTTTCGCACCGACATCAGCAAAGGATGGTTCAACGATGAGTTCCGTGCGCACGCGAAGAAGGATTTTTCCCTGGAGCGTGGCGGCGAGCCCGAGGAATGCGTCGGCGCGGCGCTATACTTCGCGGGGCCGGCGTCTAGCTTCACCACTGGCGCGACGCTGGTGATCGACGGGAACTCATCGAATCCGTGGACGCGCAGTGAGCATCAGATGAAGTGAAAACCTATCCGCGAACGCGTTCGCGATTGAAGATCGCGTGCTCCTCGGCGTTCATCTTGTCGCGAATGCGCGAACCCTTGCCGAGATGCCGATAGAGTCCGCCCTCGGAGAAGAACTCCTCGTAAGGTTCTGCGGGAACTGGCTCGGGCGGGGGCTTATCGCCGACCTTTACGCCGAGGACGTCTTCGACCAGGCTGGTGTCATACATTCTGACCGCATCGTAGTCGGTCAGTAGGGCGCATACTTCGACGCAGATGTAGCATCCGATGCATTCCTGAAAGCGATCCTGCACCGGCTGCACGCCGCGATTCGGCACCGAGCCGGGCCTAAGATACTCGATGCATTGCACTGGGCAGAACTCGGGGCATTTGCCGCATGGAAAGCACAGGTTGACATCCATGAAGGCGACTTCGCGCGGACGCTTCTTTTTCGTGCCGAAGTCCTCCGGCGTCTCGGGAATTCGATCTTCTTTCAGACGGCGCTTGATGATGTCGATCGCAGGCATACTTCCATTGAGACTGGTGAACGACAGAAGATCAAGCTATCGCGATGGCTGCGCTGCAAAAGCCGAACTACGTTACTTCGCGCAATGCTTGCGATACCGGCGAGCGCAGCGCGGATAGCGTCGATGCGAGTGACGCTATTGCACCGATGACCAGCGCCATCGCGATGCCGCTGAAGACGATCGGATAAGGCATCCCGCTGCTTAATTCGGCGCCGAGGGCCGGTATCGCGCCACGCGCGAGATCCACCATCAAGGCCGATATCGACGCGCCGAGGATTCCTCCCGCGATCGCGATCACGAGAGCTTCCGCGACGAACGCCGTGAGGATCTGCGAGGAGGAAAACCCTACCGTTCGCATGACGGCAATTTCGCTCCGCCGCTCGCGCAACGTCATCGAGCATGCGTTCAGGACCGCCAGCGCGATTGCGAAGACGGCGCACAGGCCCACCGCCTGCACGAGGTGTCCAATCGATTGAAACCGCACCAGGAAGGTCACTAGGAACTGTTTTTCGGTATCGGTCTCGGTCTCCGCACTCGAGTTATGGAAGGTGGAATCGATCTGTCCCGCGATGCGGCTCGTAATGCTGGAACTGGAGCATCTCACCCACATCATGTCGACTCGGGTAGCATCATGCATCGCTTCTTCGAGATAGTCGCGCCGGAACATGAAGACGTTCGGATTAATTCCTCCGCTGTAGCTCCCAAGGATCCTGAAACTCAGCGTGACCGGATAGATTTGGCTTTTGAGGATGACGTTCTGTCCGACTTTCCATCCGAAGCGATGCATCAGAGCGGAACCAACGATCGCCGCGTCGCGATATTCCTTGAATTCGGAAACCACCGCGGGATCGAAGCCGTCCTCCGGCCACATCAGGTCGATGGTCTGCGGATCGACGGCGACGGTGGAAAACTGATGGCGCGGGTCGTCGTAGATTCCGCCGAACCATGTCATCCGATTTACCGCGACGACATCGGGAATGTTCTGGACTTTCTGCGAATACGATTCCGGCAGCCCATAGCGCATCGCAGATTTGTTCATGACGACCACCCGCGGGGAGGTATCTGCGCTGGCTGCGATGCGATCGGTGACGTAGGGCAGCATCATCACGGCGCATAGGACCAGCGTCGCGCTCGCCACCGCAAGGGTCGTCAGGATGGAACGGCGGCGGTTGCGCCGGATGAGGCTGACGGCGGCGAATGAGAGCAGCGCGAACATCCCCCGTTTTGCGACCCCTTACTTCAGAAAATTCCTGCTCTGCCCACTGTTAGTGAACGCTAAAGAGAGCGAATATAGGAACTCAAAACGGTCCGAACGAGTCAATAGCATTGACAAATGATGCCATTCT
>DATGKG010000484.1:0-4382 GCA_035294805.1 Binataceae bacterium (SeqCode)
CGCCGATGTCGGTCCACCTTCTGGTCCAGCGTACAGTTCTCGCCGTCTCTTGTGAGCATGCGGCATGAAGACGCTTTCAAGTTTGATCGCTAGCTCTAGCTGTTCAGAGGGAGTCATGTTCTGAGTTTCGCTCACCCCTAATTCCGTGAGAAGCAATAACCCTCGCCGTGCAATAGGCAAGCTGTCTGGCGCTCGTGAGCTTCGCGGCGCAGCGAATGTACCTCGGTCAGTCCGTTTTGCGCGAAGGCCTCGGCAAGCCGTCGATCGGCCTCGGCATCGACCGCGCCGAAGCATGGATAAAAGCCACACGGGCTCAGCCATTGCGCGCTATAGCCCGATTGCATCCGCTGGATGCGAATCATCACGCCCCATCCCGCAGTCGATTCCCCAAAACTCGCTCCGTCCGGCCATCGCACGATCGGAAAGACCAGGCGCCCATTTGGTTTCAGACTGTCGAGCCACAATGGAAGTGGATGCGTCGCGCCGGCATTGACGAAGATCGCATCGGCAGGACCAGGATCGTACGTCGTCGCATCGCCGGCGATCACTTCGGCCTGAGGAAACTCCCGAAGGTTGACGCGGGCGCGCGCCGCGAGGTCGGGGTCATATTCGATCGCGATCACGCACCCGTCACTTCCCACCATGTGCGCGATCAGCGCGGTGTAGTATCCGGTGCCGCATCCGGCGTGGACGACGCGCTCGCCGGGCGCGATGTCTGTCGCATCGATCCACCTGGCAAGTGCGCTGGGCAGCCCGTTATTGAGCCCTCGAGCGAAGTCGAGCGCCACCAGGACGTCATCGTAGATGTGCGCGGGATTGGCGTCGGGCGTGTCCTCGTACTTGAGCGGAAAGGTGTGGCGCATGCTCTTCCACGGTCCCGGGCCCAGAAAATCCTCGCGCGGAACCTCGCTCAGCGCGCGCACCAATCGTTCGGAACGAATCTGCGCCGAGCTGCGAACGAGTTCCGCGTATCGATGCCGTGCGTCGCTTAAAGTGCGCATCAGCACCGATCTATTTCGCGGACAGGCTTATGTAAAACATCGAATCGCAGGTTAGTGTCAGTGAGTTAAAGGGGGAAGTGTGCTAACCTAAAGTCACGGCGCCGCACGCGGGCGCCGCGATCATTTGGAAGGCGCGATGAAGTTTTGAAAAGTGCAAAAACAAACCCATTAAATGCTGTAAAATCAAGGATCTTTCCGCTGGGCGGATGGCGAATGTTTTCCGACCCTGCGACCGCAGAAATATCCCGAGGCACCGATGGCGCGGCACCGAAAAATGACCAAACGAGCCCTTCGCATCGGCGCGGCCGGGTATGAAAAGTGCGCAAACAAACCCATTAAATGCAGCATAGTCAAGGACTTTTTAGGATTTATAGCCCATGAACGAGCTTCGATTGCGGAAAGGATATCGGCCGTGTGCGCAAGCAGTGAAAACGCAAAAACAAAGCCACTTCATTCGCCCGATCTTCGCTTCGAATCGAGGGAACAAAGCACGCACCACTCCCGTCGGATGCGCTATCTCACAGTCATGGTCATAAACTAAATGTTACTAATTGCTACTCTTGGCTAAACGCGCTCCGCATCCGCTGGATCATCGCTTGCGTCGTCGCGGTGTCGTTGAGGCGCGGAAACGGATCGCTCGGCACCGGCACTTCGAGGAAACGGCACAGCGGCTCCCATCCTTCGCGCACATCGAACACCAGCAGGCGCTTCGGCTCGACGCTGGCGCGCACCTCCTCGATGTGGCGTTTGAAAACGCCGATCGCGTGCGCCTTGTCCTCGAAGCGGTTGTCGAACGTGTCCGCGAGAATCGCCTTGCGTACCATCTCGTTCTGCATCCGCACGTTTTCCGGTACGTCGGTTCGCGCCGGCCACTTCATGGGCTGGTAGATAGTGTCGCTCATGCTCTTGTACCACGCGTCTGGATCGCGCACCGAGAGCAGCACCTTCGCATCGGGATAATGCGCGGCCATCTCGCGCCACCATCGCGCGCCCGGCCAATCGACGGTCGCGCGGAAGTCGCGGAAGAGTGCGTCCCAATCAATCGATCCGGTCATCGCCAGCCGATGCCACATCGCGATGTGCTCTGGATGCGAGAACACCTCGAGCATGTGGTAACAGGGTCCGAAGCCGATTTTTTCCAGCGCGTTTTTCAGCGAGAGCGTGCCGGTTCGTCCGAACCCGGCGCCGACAACTTGCAATGCCATTTTGATGAGGCCCCTCCGCGAGCTTTGCGGTGGATTTACCTCATCGCGGCATCGAGCGCCAACCCCTCGCGGACGCCGTAAGCCTCGGCCCTACTTTTTGTTATGCCGCCTGCGAGCGGTCGGAGCGCGAACGTTTCGGGTGCGCGATGTAGGGACGCAACTCCTCCAGCATCTCCGCGGTGCTGCTCTGGTTGCGCAGGGTGACGCTCTGGGCCGCGGTGCGCAGTTGCAGGCGCTCTGCTTCGCGCAGCTCGCGGCTGCTCCAGGCAATGATCGGGATCGTGCGCGCGATGGACGTCCGGCGGATCTGATCGAGGATTTCGAAGCCCTCCATCGCCGGCATCAGCAGATTAAGCACGATCGCGGCCGGTGGCGTCCGAGTCGTGATCGCGGCAAGAGCGTCGGCGCGATTGTCGCAACAGATCGGATAATAGCCGAGCCGGGTCAACGTCGCGGCCTTGAGCGCGAGGCTATGCGCATCGTCATCGATCGCCAGGATCGGACCGCTCTCGACGCTGAGCGCGGCGCGGCGGAGTGCTCCCATTACCATCCTGTCAGGGGGGTTAATCATGAAATCGTGAATCACGAAGGTGGCGCTCGCGCGTCCCTCCGACGCAACCGTCACCGCCACCACAGGCACCGTTTTATTAAGCTCGATGGCCCGGATGCGCTGCAAAATGTCGAGGCCGCTGACCTCCGGCAGCAACACATCGAGCGTGATGGCGCTGAACGCACGATGACGGCACAGGCTGAGCGCGGCAGCGCCGGTCGCGACCGCCTGCACATCGTAGTCAGCCTCGCGCAGGATTTGCGACAGCCACCCGCGCTGGCGCGGATCAGCTTCGACCACCAGCACCGCCGGGCCTGGCTCGATGGCGATTGCCGGCAGCGGCTTGGCCACGCGCGCCGTCGCCTCGATAGCTACTTTCGGCAGGATCGCCCAAAAGGTGCTGCCCGCGCCCGGCTCGCTTCTAACCCCTATCGTGCCGCCTTGGGCCTCGACGATACGTTTCGTGAGCGAGAGCCCCAGCCCGGTACCGGGATACTTCTTCGCGCTGCCAATATCGAGTTGGCGGAAGTCGCTGAACAGAAGCGGCAGGTCCGCAGCCGCGATCCCGATTCCGGTGTCTTCGACCTCGATACGAAATCGATCGTGGGGCTCGGGCGCGACGCGGACCGCGACGCAGCCGCCGTCAGGAGTGAATTTGATGGCGTTGGAAAGGTAATTGTAGAGGACCTGTTTGAGCTTCGCGCGATCCAGCGTCGCAGTCATCTCGCGCTCGACCTCAAAACTGAGCGCGATATTTTTTTCTGCCGCCAGCATCCGCATGCTGTCGCGCACTTCCTCGACCAGCGGCGCGAGTTCGATCGGCTCGGGATGGAAGTCCATCTTGCCGGCCTCGATCTTCGCGAAGTCGAGAATGTCATTGATGAGCTGCAGCAGGTGGCGCGAGCTGACGAGAATGTCGCCGAGGTACTCTTTCTGCGCATCGGTCACCGGACCCGCCTTCGCGCTCTGGATGAACGAAGCGAACCCGATCATTGCGTTGAGCGGAGTGCGCAGCTCATGTGACATGTTGGCGAGAAATTCGCTCTTCAGGCGGCTCGCCTCCAAAAGCCTGCGCACGTTTTCTTCCTCCAGCCGCTTGCGCGCGCTGATATCGCGAATCGCCGCGGTCACCAGCGTGCCTTGCTGGGTATGGATGGGACTGAGCGAAATCTCGGCGGCGAATTCGCTGCCATCGCGCCGCAATCCCGCGAGGTCGAGTCCGGTCCCCATTGGACGCGGGCGCGGCGCAGCGAAATACTCCGCGCGCAACGCCGGATGGTGCGCGCGAAAGCGCGGCGGCACCAGCACTTCGATTTCTCTTCCCAGCAGCTCGCCGCGCGCATAGCCGAACAGCTTCTCGGTCTGTGCACTGACCAGCGCGATTCTGCCGTCCGCTCCCAGCATCACCATCGCGTCGGGTGCGGATTCGAACAGCGCCTGAAATTTTTCCTCGCTGTCGAGCGCGAGCGCCTGTGGAATCAGCCGAATCAGCGCAATCGCCGTCGCGATCGAAGCCACCGCGGTTATCGCCTTGACGATGCCGGCCAGCCAGTAGGCCGGGTATACCACCGTCCATACATCCATCACGTGCGTGGTCCCGCATCCGAAGATGAAGACCACGAACAT
>DATGKG010000485.1:0-2501 GCA_035294805.1 Binataceae bacterium (SeqCode)
GAGTCGACGGTTTCATAAGGCACTGAGCGCAGCCGCTCCTGCATCATCTTGAATGCCGCCTGCTGCGCGGGCGAATCGCCCTCCGGCTCGATGATTTCGCCCACCGAAGTGAAGTAGTGATGCAAGCTCGGCTCGATGATCTGGCGCACAGAGGCGCGATCGCGTCCCACCTGCACCATCAGCGCGGCGGCGAGCCAATCATCGGGTGCCTTCTTGCCTGCCTTCGCGAGCGCGTCTTTGTAGATCACCAATCGCTCGCCGAGGACCGGAATCGGATTGACCGGGCCGCCGGCGAAAATCGGATAGCCATGCTCGCCCGCGAAGACGAAAGTATCGACGCTGTTGGCCGCGAGGCGGATCGGCGGATGTGGCTTCTGGAGCGGCTTGGGAACCACCTCGATGCCGTCGGCATTGAAATGCTCGCCGCGAAACGTCAGACGCTCTTCGGTCCATGCGCGCGTGACGAACTCGAGGTTCTCCTTGAAGAGCGGACGGCTCGCGATCATGTCGACGCCATAGCCGCGATAGTTGAGCAGAAACGCGCCGCGTCCAGCGCCAAATTCCACCCGGCCTCCGGAGAGCACATCGAGGGTCGCGATTTCCTCGGCGAGGCGCAGCGGATGATGCAGCGGCATCAGGTTGACGGCGGTTCCGAGCCGCAAGCGCGTCGTGCGCTCGGCAATCGCGGCGAGGAGGAGCAGCGGCGTCGGCATCGTGGAGAAGCGCGGCGCGAAATGCACTTCGGCAAGCCACACCGTATCGAAGCCGAGGCGATCGGCCTCGACGGATTCATCGATCAGCTCGCGATATCGGGTCTGAACATTCTGCGTCCGCGCCGCGGGAAGTTGATAGAAGATGTCGAACTTCATCAGTAGCCACCTAGTTGCGCGACGCGTTCGCGATGATACGGCGGCGAGCCGAAGTAGGACTCATCGAAGCGCGAGCGCTTGAACCATAAGTGGATGTCGTGCTCCCAGGTAAAGCCGATGCCGCCATGCATCAGGACCGCTTTGTCGGTGGTGCGGCTGTAGACTTCGGAGAGGCGCGCCTTCGCCATCGCGGCAGCGCGCGGCGCATTTTTGGGATCGCTATCGAGCGCGTAGGCCGCATACCATAGCAACGAGCGCGCGGGCTCCAGCTCCGATACGATTTCGGCCGCGGCATGCTTGAGCGCCTGAAACGATCCGATCGGCTTGCCGAACTGCTCGCGAACTTTTGAATACTCCACGGCCATCTCGAGCGCGCGCTCGGCGCCGCCCAGAGAATCAGCGGCGACGGCGACCGATGCGATATCGATCATGCGGTGAAATGCGGACGCGCGGCCTTGCAGCTCGAGGCTCGCCTTCACGCGTACGTCTTTCAGTTCCACCGCGCATACGCGGCGCGTGAGATCGAGACTCTTCAGCAGCTTGATTTCGACGCCCGCCAATTTGGTCTCGATCGGATAAAATCGCACCTCGTCCACTCCTGCGCCGACGCGCGCCGCGATGATGATGAAATCGGCGATATGCGCGTAGGGCACGAACATCTTGCGTCCGTTGATGACGACCTCATCGCCACTTTTCACAGCCCGCGTTCGGATACTCGCGGTCTCGATGCCGTCGTCCTCCTCCGCAATCGCAATCGTCCCGATGGCGTTGCCTTCGGCAAGCGAAGGCAACCACTTTTGCCGCGACTCATCGGTGCCGAATTCCTTCAGCGCCGATGCCGCCAGCACCGACGAAAACAGAAACGGCCCGGGCATCGCGGCATAGCCCTGTTCCTCGAGGAGCACCGCCATGTCGAGCATCCCGAGGCCTGCGCCGCCGAATTTTTCCGGGATGATGAGGCCGCTCCATCCGAGCTTGCCGATCTGCGCGTACAGTTCGGATGCCGCGCCGTCTTCCGATGCCATCACCTTGCGCACGAATGCGGTAGGGCATTCGTTGGTGAGGAATTCGCGCGCGCTGGTTTTCAGTTGTTGCTGTTCGTCGCTGATTCCGAAGTCCATAAGGATTCTTAGACCTAACCCCTAACCCCTTCCCCTGAAGTGGAAGGGGGACCAGAACAAATTCCTGACAGGGCCGCTGCGGCCCGCATCTCTCGTCTTAACTTTGTGTCTTCGTGCCTTTGTGGTCCGTCTTTTCCTATCTGCTCTTCGGCATCTTGAGGCCGCGCTCCGCAATGATGTTCTTCTGGATGTGCGAAGTTCCGCCGCCGATCACCAGCCCCAGCGAGAACATCCATTCATATGGCCAATAGCCGTTGTCCATCGCCTGCTCCTCGTCGCGCGAGAGCATCGAGTAGTCGCCCATCGCTTCCATCGCAGCGGTCGCGAGGTCGTGGTTCAGCTCGGTGCCGACCAGCTTGTTGATCATCGCCTCGACGCCGGGATTTTTTCCGCGCATCTGATCGGTGAGTTGCCGATACGAATGGAAGCGCATCGCCTCGACTTTGATTTCGAGGTCGACCAAGCGCTGGCGAAAAACAGGATCCTCGATGAGCGGCTTGCCGTTGCGGCG
>DATGKG010000486.1:0-2744 GCA_035294805.1 Binataceae bacterium (SeqCode)
GAACGATAGCGATATCGCGTCCACCGCGGCGACCTGACCGGAACCATAGGTGTGTTGCGGGTCGGCGAAGCTCAATTGCGGCGGATTTTCGTGGAAGTAGTCGGTGCGCGATCCTTCCGCCCCCGCCGGCATACCGTCCTCATCGGACTTCGATACCACTTTGAACTGGCCAACGTAGGTGAAGGTACCGGTGGAGATTCCTTCTGTCCCTTCCAGATGCGGAAAGGGCCATCCGTGCAACTCGCCGACGATCGTACCGCTCGTCCGTCCGGGCGCGAAGGACAACAGCGCGATCGGCTCACCGGTATGGAAGACTTCCTTTTGAACCACATCGGGAATTGACGGCGGCGGATAGACGAAGCCGCATCCGATCAGTGCGAGCGGCGCGGCAATGACGAGTAATGCGATCAATTGTGGATGAAGGTTTGGCCGGCGGAGGTGGCGATGCATCAGGAGTTTCACGCTTCGAATGTTGCAGGATGAAACGTCAATACGCGGCCTCAAGAATTCGGTTGAGGTCGTCCAGCGTGACCTCGCGATCGACTGTATGCGATCTGCTTACCTCATGCAGCACCGTTTTAGCGATTCTCGATAGCTCGGAGCGCGGCACTTCAACATCGCGCAGGCGGCTCGGGACCTCGAACTGATGAATGAACTGCGCGACCCGATCGGCGCATTCGTGCGCGCCCAGCCGCGGATTGTTTTCGTCGAAACGGATACCGAATCCTTCCGCGATCGGCCCGAAACGCTCGGGCGAAATTTCCGCCATGAACCGCATCGCATGCGGCAGCGTGATGCACGAGGTGAATCCGTGCGGCACGTCCCAGGTTGGTCCGATCTGATGGCCGAGCGCATGCGAGATGCCGAAGCGCGTGTTGAGCGCGCCGAAAATCGACATCCATGCCGCGAGCTGGCACTGCCCGCGATGATACAGTTCGTCGTCGCCGGTGGTCTGCAGCGAAGGCTTGAGATTTTCGTTGAGCAGTTTGATCGCGCGTGCCGCCAGCGCATCGCTAATCGGCGTATGACGATTGGAATATGCGGCCTCGACCGCATGATCGAGTGCGCGCATGCCGCTGCCGGCCCATAGCCACGCGGGGGTTTCCATTGTCACTTCGGGATCGAGTATGACCGCCTTGGCTTGCAGGCGCGGCTCGCCGACGCCGCCCTTCTCGCGCGTTTCTTCGTGCGTCATGCCCGCGAACGGCGTGAACTCGCCGGCCGAAAGCGTAGTGGGAATCGCGATTTCGGGAAAATCGATCGATGGATTGCCGGGCGCCGGCGTCGCGTAGAGATCGAGTCCGGCCGGAAGCTTGCCGCCGAGCATCACATTCGCCGCGCCCTTCGCGGTGTCGTTGGGAGTGCCGCCGCCGAAGCTGATGAACGAATCCGCCTTGAGCCTTCGCGCTTCGGCCACCAGCGCCGCGACAGTTTTCGACGGCACATGCTGCGAGGTCTCGGCGAAAACGCCGGCGATCGCGCGCGGGGCGGCGTCCTTCACCTTGTCGAGGAGCTTCGATCTGCCGAGCGTTTTGGAGGTAACGATGACGGCTCGCTTCGCGTTGCGCTTCGCGAGCTCGCGCCCGAGCATCGCAACCTTGCCCGGACCGTACAGGACGCTTTCGAGCCTGGTAAAATTGAACTCGCCGACTATCGGACGCATGGTATTTTCCTCGCCGCGCTTTTCTGCTTTGACGTGAGACTTACCCGCGTAAAGCATGGGCGATCCGCGAAAATTTTTCCATCCACGGATTCTGGCTCCGCAAGTGGATTTCCGGCTCCGCGATGGGCCACATCGGTGACAGTAGGATTTTGCTACGTTCAAGTTGTACGGCATGCTAGATTGGCCGGGTGAGCCGATTCGGTCGCGTTGTTTTCGTCCCGCTTATGTTTAGCGCCAGCGGGTGCTGGCTGATGGCGCTGCAGTACGCACCCATCGCGCTGCAGACCAGCGTCGCCGCAGCTTCAAATATCGCAGGTGCGGCGCAGTCTCCCAGCGGCAACACCCCGGGGGTAATCGAGCTGCGCAAGGACCCGACCGGAGCGCCCGAATATCGCGAGATGCGCGTCGCGTTCACCGCGACCGACGTGCGATGGACGCCGCTAGTCGATCGCGACACTTCGGCCGACGGATGGCGTCCGGCGCAAAATTTTCTTCATATGAACTTCACGCCGCCGTTGCCCACGGCGCTCTCGGAGAGCAAAACCGTCTTTCTCGCATACGCGCCGGCCTACAACGGTGCGCCCGAGGACGACGACGCGCTGATCAAATTCAATCGGAGTTTCGGCGACCCGGTCGGAACCTTCGACTGGAACGGCCGGACCTATCAGTACTCCCTTCCTTCCACGCTACCGCCGCTCGAATTCGACTAGCGATTGGCTTCGGTGAATGCCGAGTAGACCAGCGTGCGCAACTCGCGGCGGATGGTATAGGTGCTCGACGGCATCAGCTGGGTCATGAAAACCGTGATCAGCTCTTCCTTCGGATCGATCCAGAAATAGGTCGATGCCGCGCCGCCCCAGGAATAATCCCCGATGCTGCCGGGAAGCATCGCGCGCGCGGTATCGATTGTTACCGCGAAGCCGAGGCCGAACCCCACGCCATTGTAGGTCACCTCGCTGAAGAGCGAGCGCGACAACGCCGGCAGATCCTTAGCATCGGGCAGATGGTTGAGCGTCATCAATGCGATTGTTTTGGGACTTAGAATCTGGACGCCTTCGAGAGTGCCACCATTGAGCAGCAT
>DATGKG010000487.1:0-21468 GCA_035294805.1 Binataceae bacterium (SeqCode)
AAATTTCGCCTCCTCGACGAGTACTGGAGTCCGAAAATTGTCGGCGAACTGAACGACTCCTACGTGAAACTCGCCAAGTTCAAGGGCGAGTTCGTATGGCATAAGCACGCTGCCGAAGACGAGCTGTTCCTCGTCATCAAAGGGCATCTGCTGATCAACCTGCGAGATCGCCAGATTCATCTCGATGCGGGCGAGTTCACCATCATTCCGCGCGGCATCGAGCATCTTCCGGTCGCTGAAGAAGAGGCGCACGTGCTGCTGTTGGAGCCGAAGACGACGCTGAATACCGGAGATGTTGTGAATGCGCGAACGGTCAGAGATTTGCCGCGCATCTAGTTGTCTTCAAGAACCACCGCGCGATCATCAATGCTCACCTTAATCGATTGCCTTTCCGACGGAGCACTGGTCATGTTTACTTCGACTACGGAGGAGCGCATGGCCAACGTCACGGTGGTATCGAAAATTCGCTTTCTCGCCGGCGTCGTGCTGGTGGTCCTGCTGATCGCGAGTCCGATATTGGCGCTGGCGCTGCTTGAGTTCGGCAATATTCCTTCGTCCATCAAGGATGAGCATCTCGCCGCGTTCAAATACGCGGAAGAGCTCGATGCGGCGCTCTACAAAATGGAGTGGGGACGTTACCAACCCGATGGCGTGCAAATCGTCGTCGATCAGCAGCGGCGCTTTGCCGACTTTCTGGATTCCGCATCGGGGCACATCTATACAGCCGAGCAGCGCGCGAAGCTCGACGCCCTGGCGCAGGCGGCCAAGCCGACGCTCGATGCTTTTCGCCACGCCGATCCACATGACGAAGTGATGGCGGCGAAGATGCGCGATCTGCACACGATGGTGACGGAGGTGGAAAATTCGGATGACGTCGCGCTCGAGCAATATTCCGACGCGGCGAGGACTCGCGCGCGACAACTCATCGCGCTCGTCATCGTGGCGGGAGTGGTGGTCCCGGTGATCTGTTTTGCGCTGCTATGGGGTCTGAGCAAAAGCGTGCGCGCGGACCTCCGCGCGATGCGCACCGAACTGGAGAGCGTCGCGGACAATCCGCTCGCGAAACAACCTTCGATCGCGCGCGTCCTCGAAGCATTCGATCAGGCGCTCACGCGACTTGGATTTCCCAAGCCCAATCCGATGCTGGCGGAGGAATAGCGACTATTCGGCGGCGCGCAGCTCGACGGTATTGCCGTCCGGATCGAGAATCCACAGTTGGCGGCCCGCCATGTTGCTCGGCGCCTCGAGGAACTCGATACCCATCTCCTTGAGCGTGCGCTTGGTCTCGTCGTAATCCTCGACCTCTAGCGCGACGTGGGGCCCGAGCGGATTGATGACCCCCTCGCGCTTTTCGGCGGAGATCAGATGAATCTGGTTGTTGCCGACCCCCAACCATGCGCCGCCGAAACCGAAGTTGGGCCGGCTGCTAAGCGGCTTCAGCCCGAGCACCTTGTCGTAAAAGCTGATCGCGCGATCGGCGTCGGTGATACGCAATGCGGAATGAGCGAGGCCGCGAATTTTGATCATGGCAGGATCTCCCTCGCACGCTATGTAGCATGCGGCGCGGTGCGGGAAAAACGCGCCGGCGATCGCTCAGGAATTATCGCGGGATTTGTCGACTTCCAGGTCGGGGATGAACTCGCGCCGCGGCTTGGGACTTCCATCCCATTGCACGACCGCGAACCATCCGCCGGAGTTGATGACGCGGCCGCGCTTGCAGGAGAAACTTCCCAACTCCTTTTTCGTGACCCGATCGCCAGTGTCCAATTTAGGGGGGTTAAATAACTCGTCAAGGAAAGAATCGGTCACGGTTGTACCCACATGACTATTGTAAACATCTATCAACATCTATTATCCATACAATTCTCCTCGTTGCAAACGATAGCTGTATGTTGATTATCAAAGATGACCGAACGTTAACCCTGCTGGATATTAGTCGAAGGCGTTTTCATTCGTGATGTCACGACCGAGGATCAGCGTCTGGACGTCGTAGGTTCCCTCGTACGTGTTAACGGTCTCCATGTTCAGCATGTGCCGGATGATTGGATATTCGTTGACGATGCCATTGGCGCCCAGGATGTCGCGTGCGACACGTGCGATTTCCAGCGCGCAGTTCACATTGTTGCGCTTGGCGAATGAGACCTGCTCCGGACGCATCTTCCCGGCGTCTTTAAGCTGGCCGAGTCGCAGGCATACCATCTGCGCCTTGGTGATTTCCGTCATCATGTCGACCAGCTTGCGCTGCACCATCTGATATCCGGCGAGCACGCGCTTGAACTGCTTGCGCGATTTCGCGTAATCGAGCGCGGTGTTGTAGCAACTACGCGCGCATCCGATCGCGCCCCATGCGATGCCGTAGCGCGCTTGGGTCAGGCAACTCAGCGGTGCGCGAAGCCCTCGCGCGTCGGGAAGCTGATTGGCGGCCGGGATGCGCACGTCCTCCAGAATCAGCTCGGATGTGATCGATGCGCGCATGGAAAATTTTCCGTGGATATCGCGTGTGCTGAATCCCGGGGCGCCACGCTCGACCAGAAATCCCGCGATGCCCTCCTCGACGCGGGCCCACACGATCGCGACATCCGCGATGGAGCCATTGGTGATCCATCGCTTGGTGCCGTTAAGGATCCACTTGTCGCCGTCACGTCGCGCGCGCGTCTCCATGCCGCCGGGGTCGGAGCCGTGATCGGGTTCAGTGAGCCCGAAGCATCCGATGAGCTTCCCCTTCGCCATCTCAGGTAAGAAGCGCTTCTTTTGCTCCTCGGTGCCGTGCGCATAAATCGCGTACATCGAAAGGGCGCTTTGAACTGATGCGAATGAGCGCAGCCCCGAGTCGCCTGCCTCGAGCTCCTGCATAATGAGGCCGTAGGCCACGTTGCCCATCCCGGCACATCCGTAGCCCTTGAGGTTGGCGCCGAAGAAGCCAAGTTCGGCCATTTGCGGGATGATCTCGCGCGGGAAAGTTTCGTTTGCGAAATGATGTTCGATATTTGGCAGAATTTCCCGCTGAACAAACAACTTGACGGTATTGCGCGTCATCTTTTCCTCAGAGGTGAGGAATTCATCGAGATCGAAGTAATCGAGGTCTTTCAAAAGATCAGCCATGATGCGCTCCGGGCGACGTTTGATGGATTTTTGAACGATGGTTGGTAGCGGTACACTCTAGTACGCGTAATAACATAACTGGCAGTGCAGTCTGACCGGGTGGTCTCGGCGAGCCTATTGACCAGATTTTCGCCATGCTCCAAGCTCATAGTAGGCCTGCTCAGATTTCACTCCAGCTACTGATTGCCTCGAGTCTGCGCATCAAATAGGCTTATACAAAAGAGCAGAAGTATGCATATCGAAACGCTAAAGGTCTTCTGCGACATAATCGAGAGCGGAAGCTTTTCTTATGCCGCGTCACAAAACTTCGTCACTCAATCGGCGGTCAGCCAGCAGGTCCGCAGCCTGGAAGAAAAGTACGATTGCCGATTGATAGAACGCGGACGAGCCGGAGTCAAACCGACTGCGGCCGGACAAATTCTCTACACCTCGAGCAAGGAAATCGTCCGCAAATTCCTTGAATTGGAAAATCGCCTGCGCGAAATCGGCTCCGTGATCGCCGGTTCAATTCGCGTAGGCACCGTATATAGCGTCGGGCTGCATGAGCTACCGCCATATTTGACGGAATTCCTGCGCAACTATCCCGCCGTCAATGTGCACCTCGAATATCTCCGCTCCAACAAAATTTACGAAGACCTGATCGAAGGCAAAATCGATCTGGGCGTCGTCGCATATCCTGCCAAGCGCAGCCAAATCGTCACGATTCCGTTCCGTCACGATGAGCTGGTGCTGGTTGTACCGCCCGATCATACGCTCGCCAAGCACAACAAAGTTAGCGTGAGTGCGTTGGTCGGCCAGAACTTTGTCGGTTACGAGCGCGATATCTCAACGCGCAAGGCCTCCGATCGCATCCTGCGGGACTATGGCGTGAAGCCGCTCTACACCATGGAGTTCGACAACATCGAAACGATCAAACGCGCGGTCGAGATTGGGCTGGGATGCGCGATCGTTCCGCGCCTCACGGTCGAGAACGAGATGATGCGCGGATCGCTCAAGATGATCGAGTTCCAGGAGGGTCCGTTCACGCGCCCGCTGGCGATCATCTATAAGCGCGGGCGCGAGCTCTCGCCGGCCGCACGCAAGTTCATCGAGGTGCTGACCACCAGCAACCTGACGCCACATGCGCAGGGGCACAGCGAGAAGGCGACGCGCGATCGTGATCGCGCTGAGCGCGAGCGCGGGGAACATCGTGAACGAGGTGAGCGCGCGGAAAAAAGCGCGTAGCGGAACTCATATCGAAGTCAGAGGAAGCGGCCGGCATCGCCGGCCGTCCTTTTTTCACGCTCGTAGAGCCCTGCAAGCGCCTTCCAATCCTGACAATTGGCAGTATGGAAGCCTCGGTGACTGCGATGATTTTGCCGTCGTTGACCGCGACCTTACCCGCGATCAACTTTTTTTGAAGCGGCGCTTCAACCAATCGACTATCGTCCGATTAACCGCGTCCGGAAACTCCTGCTGAACCCAATGCCCCGCGCGTTCGATGTTGTGCATTTCCAGATCAGAACAAAGCGCCGGCATCCCGGCAGCCATCCGCGGCGGAAGCGCTCCATCCCACTCGGCAGTGATCATCAAGCACGGTAGGGTCAACTTCGCGACGCCGATTTCAGGATGCTCGCGCAAATTGCGATCGATGTTCCGGTACCAGTTGATACCACCGCGAAAACCGCTCTTCTCATACGCGTGTACATAGACGTCGAGTTCTTCAGGCGTGACGATGGGCGAGGTGTCGGCACGCAACGCTTCGATGTTGCGGAAAGGATTCATGTCCAATTCGCCACTCGCCACCGCGCGCCTGGCGGCCTCGGCAGGTTCGACCGGCGCCCGCATCAGGCGATCGAAGATGAGCCGTGCCTGGGGATCCATCACGCTCTCGGCGCGTCCGGGTTCCTGGAACCACAGGATGTACATTCGTTCGTCTTTGCCATTGACGAGCGTGCGCATGACGGAGGTCGGGGGTATCGCCATGTATGGTGTGCATACGCCGATGACGCCGGCAGTGCGCTCCGGGTATAGCAGCGGCATCGCCCAGGCGACGAAGCCACCCCAGTCGTGACCGACGAAAATCGCGCGCTCAATTTTCAGCGCATCAAGGAGTCCGGCCAAATCGCCGGTCAGCTCGGTGAGGCCATAATCATTGACCGAAGGTGGCGCGCTCGAGTCCGCGTATCCGCGTTGATCGGGGGCAATGGCACGAAAACCCGCCGCGGCTACGGCCGGCAACTGATGCCGCCACGAGTATGCGAGCTCGGGAAATCCGTGACAGAAGACGACCGCCGGACCATCGCCGGTTTCGTGAACCGCGAGGCTTATGGAGGGCTGATTAGCGCGCGGCGCAAGCTTTACTACGCGGCCTTGGGGCCAGGTTGAAGTGGACATCGTATGCCTCGCACCTTTTGGGGTTTTTCTTATGCGGGTTGGTTCTTATGCTAGTTCGCAATCTCGGCAGGTGGATAGGGCGTCACCTGGGCGGCATCGATCGGAGGCTTCGGCGGCCGCTGCATGATTTCGTTGACGGCGGCAAGGAATTCGGAATCGGTCATCAATGATTCCGGCGGGCGGTTGAGGTTGATGACGTTGAAGAGAGCTTCGGCGATGACCGGAACGCCCGCGCCTTCACGCAGTACGCGCTCCCATGCCTCGCCGCCCATCGCGCCTTCGGAACCGTCGGATTGCCCTAGCGCTTGCCGATCGCGCGCGACCGAGAGACCCCACGGCTGTCGCACGAACTCCGCCTGACGCTGGAAAAACATAGCCGGGAAATTCGGATCGGCCGGATCCATCTCGCCCACCAGCGTCCCGAGGATCCGCGAACATACGGCGGCACTCGTCATGCCCTGCGCATAGACCGGGTTAAACGCGCATACCGCATCGGCCATCGCGACGAAGCCCGCCGGACCGGACCCCTTCTCGTAATGCCGCCAGATGTTCTGCATCCCTTTGCGATGGAAAATCGCTGAGATGGGTTTCGAAATCGCCAGCGCCTCCGCCACTATCGGCGAGCGCAACCTCCCGCACAGTGCGGCAAACGATTCCTGATCGGTGGGAAGCACGCGCCCGCCCCACGAAGCCAGTGTCAGCAGGAAGCGGTCGCCTTCGATCGGCAGGATCAGTGCGACGTAGTAATCCTCTTCCCGTGTGGGCTTGGTTGAAGGGTTCAGAAAGACTCCCTTCCACCACCAATGAGACGGTCGCTGATTCGCCGGCGGCATCTGGTACCAGCAGGTGCTGTAACCGGCCTGCGCGTCGACAACTTCCAGCTCGACTTCCGGATACCCCAGGCTGGTCAGCCATTCCGATGCGCGAGAACTGCGGCCGCTGCAGTCCACCACCAGGTCCCCTTCGAGGTGGATCGTTGAGCCATCGCTTAGGTTGCGAGCTTCGATGCCGGTTACCCGCGGCGTCTCACCCCCCGCGAACAGCAAAGAGCTTGCTTCGGTTCGCTCGAGGATCTTGATGCGCGGATTTTGCTTCACGCGATCGCGAATCACCGACTCGATCAGAAGGCGGCTCGCGAACAACATCTGATGTCCGGTGCGGCGCCGCGTTGCCCATCCGTCGGGAGTCAGGGTCGCGAGTTCCAGGCCTCCATCGAGGTCGAGGCCGCCACGTTCGTGCAGTGAATCATCGAGACCGGGAAAGAGGATGCCTAGCTCGCGACGGCCGCGATCGAGCAGGCCATGCGGATGACGGCTTTGTGGCACGCCCTTGCGGTGTGTCGCGCCTTCGGGCAAATCGTCGCGCTCGACTAAGGTGACACGCTCGAAGTGATCGGATAGCACCCGCGCCGCACACAATCCCCCGATGCCTCCTCCGATCACCACGACATGCTTTGCTTTCACGTGCTGCTTCTCCGTCCCTTTCAGTAAACCGAGTACGTCGGTAAATGCTCGTTTACCGCTCATTGACCTTAGTAAATGGTCGTTTACTTGTCAATCGAAAATGGCCATCATGAAGATGTTTTGCGCACCAGATGCGCCAAGTTTCTGCGTGATTCAAAAATTGGAAAAGCCGCGTTCGCGAAAAACACCGCATTCCGCCGTGCGGATGTCCGGTACCGGCATCGGCTCGAAAGCGATCCAATCGACGCGCGAACGAATTCTTGCTTCCGCAGCGAGGCTGTTCGCCGAGCACGGCTTCGAAGGCGCCTCGATGCCGGCGATCGCCAAGGCGAGCGGTATCACCGCCGGCGCGATCTACAAACATTTCAGAAGCAAAGGCGAACTATTGCTCGAAGTGGTAAAGCGATCTTTCGCATCGACTCCACTCTTCATGCAGAACACCACCGCCGGAAACGATGCTGCGGCGCTGCCGCTGCTAGCGTCGTTGTACACCGAACCGGCATTGAAACCCGTTCGTCAGTTGTCCATCGAGGTTCACTCCGCCGCACGCAAAGATTCGGAAGTCAGGCAGGTGCTGGCGATCACCAACAAACTTGCGATCCAGCATATCCGCGACACCATCGCGCGGGCGCAAAGCGAGGGCAAACTCGACTCGAGCTCGAATCCCGATTTCACGGCGCGTCTGTTCTGCGTGATCGTGATGGGTTTGGCGCACATGGATACATTGCTGCCAAATCTAATCGGCGACCGAGCATGGTCCGATTTTGTATGCGAAAGTATCGGGACGATGATGGGAGCGCGCTGAGGGGTGCTGCTAGCCGTTCAGTTGTTCGAGTAGCGCTTTTGCGTCTTTCAGGTCAGCGGTGTCGAAGCCCTCGGTGAACCAGTTGTAGATGTCGGCGAGCATCATACGCGCCTCGTCGATGCGATTGGTATCGCGCAGCAATCGCGCGAGAGATGTGGTCGCGCGCAGTTCCCATGACTTCGCTTTCTGGCGGCGCGAAATTTCGATCGCGGTGCAGAAGGATTGCTCAGCTCGCGCAGCATTCGATGCGTCCTGAGCCAGCAAAAGTTCGCCCTTCACCCGATGCACCTCCGCCTCATAAAGCCGTTGGCCGGTCCGCTCGAAGAACGCAAATGCCTCGTCGATGGTGCGAAGAGCCTCATCGAACCGCCTAAGCTGACCCAGAGCGGCGGCCATATGGTAGGGAAAATATTTCATGAACTCGGTGTCGATGATCCTAAGCTCTGCCAGATGGTGCTGCATCCCTGCGATGCCGCCGTCGAGATCGCCCGCCAGCACTTGCGCCCAGCCGAGGAAAATCTCGCTTCTCGCGCGGCGAGAGACGTTACCCAACTCGGTCGATAGTGTCAGCATTGCGTCCGCCCGCTCCCTCATATGCTCAAGCTCGCAGCGGAGGTCATAAATATAGATGGCGCAGTCGTGTACAACCTCCATGATGGCCTTTGACCCGGTTTCGCGCGCGATAGTTGTGGCGATATCCACTCGCTCCAGTGCGCGATCGGGGTAACCCAGGGGCCACAGGCTCCGTGCCGAGAAGACGCGGTTTAGGGCCTTACCTCCTAGCCGGTCTAATGCCGCAAACTTGTCCCCCTGCCGTGCAGGATCCATTGCCGGCCTCGGGATGGATTCCAGTGCCCATGCTCCCTCGAAGCCCTCATCGGCGAGCCCGAAGTCTCCCGAGAACATCCTCGCGATCGCTAACAAGTTTGTCGCCTCTGCAAGATATTCCGTGCTCCCGTGTTCTTCGGCCCGTGCAATCAGATCGGCGGATATTTCGCACATCTTGCGCACATCGCCACGGCCGAGGCTGACGAAGTAGGTTCCAACGAGCGCGAACCAGGTCTTTTCAAAGTTCGGCGTAAGCCGCTGGCGAAGCTCTGCGGTGCGTGCTGACGATTGCTCGTGTTCGGGCGAGGCGAAGCCCTTGATAGTAAACAGCGCCCTCATGGCTGCGTTTCTAAGGTCCAACTCCAGCTCGGCGCGGTGGTCGTCATCCGGGAGCTTCCGCAGCAGTTCGAGGCCGGTCTCGAACTGCGCGAGCGCTTCGGGAAATGAACCGAGGGCAGAACACTGCTGGACGCCTCGCAGGCAATATTCCACTCCTTTAACCGAATTGCCGCTTCGCATGTAGTGATGCGCCAACTCAGGGACATGGTCATCGAGGCCATCGGCATAGATCGATTCCAGCGCCGCGCCGATTCGCTCGTGCAGCACTCGGCGGCGTTCGTTCAGTAGCGAGTTGTACGCGACGTCGTGGGTTAGCGCGTGCTTGAAGATGTACTCGACATCACCGACCGCCGGCTGCTCGTAGATGAACTCACCAAGCTGGAGTTCCGACAGCATCGTTTCCAACTCTGCTCCGGTATGCGCTGACACCTTGCGGACGAGACCGAGTTTGAACTCGGTGCCGATGACAGCGAGCGTTTGCAGGAGGTCTTTCTGATCGGCCGACAGACGATCAATGCGCGCGGCGAGAATCGCCTGCACTGTCGGTGGAATCTTGAGCTGGTTCAGTGGGCGAGTGAGTTTCACCGTGCCGTTGCGCACCAGCGCCCCTTCGTCCAACAGTACCAGCACCGTCTCTTCCATGAAGAACGGGTTGCCCTCGGTCTTCTCAATAATGAGACGCTTCAGCGCACCCAGTTCCGCACCGTCACCGAGCAATGCACTCAGCATCTCGTCGGCGCTCTCCTTGCCGAGAGGATCGAGCCGCAGCTGCGTGTAGTAGGTCTTGTGGCCCCACTCGTGGCGGTATTCGGGCCGATAGTTCACCAGCAGCAGGATGCGCGCGGTGCCGATGCTCTCGGCGAGCAGGTTCAGGAATGCCTGCGTCTCTTCATCGATCCAATGCAGGTCCTCGAAAATTACGATCAACGGCTGATTGAGGCTCTCGCGCAGCAGGATGCGCTTGATCGCGTCGAGCGCGCGTCGCTTGCGCGTCTGCGCCTCGACTTCCGCGATCTGACTGTTCTCATCGGTTATGCCGAGCAGTCCATATAGGTAGGGCAGTGCGTCCTCCAACGATCGGTCGAGCGTCACGATTTTGCCGTTGATCTTCTCGCGTCGCTTGCGCTCGTCGTCTTCGGAGCTGATCTCGAAATAGCCCCAGAGCAGATCGATCACCGGCAGGAATGCCGAAGCCTTTCCATGCGAGACTGAGAATGCTTCGAGCACCATCCAGCCCGATTGCGAAACCGCCTTGAACTCGAAGAATAGCCGCGACTTACCGACTCCGGCCTCGGCCATCGCAGCTACGATCTGCCCGCGTCCTGCCTTGGCCCGCTCGGCGGCGGCCTTCATCGCGTCCATCTCGCGCTCGCGCCCGACGAACTTCGTAAGTCCGCGTCCCGCCGAGCGTTGCAGGCGCGTGCGCAGCGGCCCAAGGCCGATGGCTTCGTAAACGTTAACCGGTTCGGTGACGCCTTTGACCCGCGTAGGGCCGAGCGGGTTCAGGATGAAGTAGCCTTCGCACAACTTACGGGTCCCCTCCGTCACCGCGATCGAGCCGACCGGCGCGGCGGTCTGCATCCGCGAGGCCAGATTGGTCATGTGACCGATCGGCGTGTACTCGACGTGCCCCGCGCCGGTATGGATCGAACGGACCACCACTTCGCCGGTGTTGATACCGATGCGACCCTGGATAGGAGTCCCACCGTCGGCAACCACTTCTGCAGAATAGCGCCGCAACTCCTCTTGCATGCGAAGCGCCGCATAAAGCGTGCGCTGCGGATGGTCCTCGTGCGCGATAGGCGCACCGAATAGCGCGAAGATGCCGTCGCCGGTCGACTGCACCACATAACCGTCGTAGCGATGGACGGCATCCATCATCAGCTTGAGGGCCGGATCGATGATGGCGCGCGCATTTTCGGGATCGAGGTCCTCCATCATCTCAGTGGATCCCTTGATGTCGGCAAACAGCGCGGTGACCGTTTTGCGCTCGCCTTCGAGATTTTCCGGGGCGGGGGCCTCAGCTACGCGAATCGGCGCTTCGATGGATTTCTTTGCCGTGGCCGGCGCAGCGAGCGCGCTTCCGCATTCGCCGCAGAACTTCTCGCTCGGCTCGTTTGACGCTCCACATTGTGGGCATTTCGAGGCAAGCGGAGCGCCACATTCCGCGCAAAATTTGCGCCCTTCGCGATTATCCTGTCCGCACGCGGCGCACTTCATACCCGCACCCACGCAGCGCGATTCTAGTCAGGCCCTCTGGGAATAGGTAGCCACCATGCGGATCGCATCTGCCACGGCTGAAAGTGACCTTCTTCGCGGCTATGATTAGTTTCAGGCCGCGAAATGGGGACAAGCTTGGCTCGCATTGCGATATCGATCGTCGGGGCGTTCGTTCTCGCTATCGTCATCGCATGGTTTTATCTGTGGGTCTCGCCAGCGCCGATGCTGGCGCCGCCGAGTCAGATTTCGATCGAAAAGGGCGAATCCTTCCGCACCATCGCGCGACGCCTGAAGCAGGGCGGGGTGGTGCGCAGCTCGACCGCGCTGCTTATCTATGGCGAGTTGACCGGCAAGGCGCGTCGCATCCAGCCGGGCGATTACGAATTCAAAGGCGGCGAGCGCATACCGGATGTTATGCGTCATCTGGTCAACGGCGATTTCGTCTCAATCGTCGTCACGATTCCCGAAGGCTTGACCATCCATCAGATCGCCGAGCGCATCGGGACTACCGGCCTCGTATGCCAGTCCGATTTCGAAAATGCCGCGCACGATGGCCCGCTCATCCGTGCGCTCGGTCTGATGCCGCTCGGCGCCGAGGGCTATCTATTCCCCGCGACCTACAAATTCTCGCCGCGCGCAAAGCTGAATGACGTCCTGAGCGCGATGTTGATGCGATTTTTCCAGGTCCTGACGCCGCAGGCCGAACAACGAATGTTCGAGCTCGGCCTGACCCCGCGCGAGCTGGTCACGATGGCCTCGATCGTGGAGAAGGAGGCCAAAATTCCGGGTGAGCGCAAGCTGATTGCGAGCGTGTTCTACAATCGCATCCGGCTCGGAATGCCGCTTCAATCTGACCCTACGGCTGAGTATAGTTTCGAGGGCGAGAGTGAATCTGCGGCAGCCGCGGTGCGGGTCCCATCGACGTTTAATACTTATTCGTTCGCGGGACTTCCGCCGGGACCGATTGCCAATCCGGGCGAGCGATCGATCGAGGCGGCGCTGTATCCCGCAAAGAGCGATTATTTGTATTTTGTCGCGCGCGATAATGGCACGCATGTGTTCTCCAAGTCCTACGAAGAGCATCAGCGGGCGATCGCGATGCTGCGCAAGACGGTTTGGCACGATGAGGCGAAACCGTCGCCGGCCGCGCACGTCGTGAAGTAGTTGGGGCAAGTGGCTATTAATCCGGTCGAACTGATTTCGGCATCGCGCAAACGGATCGCACGCAATGCGGCTATTCGCGCATCGGGCTATTTCCTCGCGCCTGCGCTGACGGCCATCGCGCTCGGCGCGTTGCTTCCAGCGATCGGTGCGATGACGTGGCAGCGGATGGGCTACCTCGTCGCGCCGGAAGTGATGTTCGATGCCCGCGTCGCGTTGATCGCGTTGGGTTTCTTCGCGGTGCTCGCCGGTGCATATCGCGGATGGAGTGACTATCGCGCTTCCGATGATTTCGTCGGCGCCGCGTTTGCGATCGATCAGCGCGTCCACGCCGATGAGCAGGTGGTGACCCTCGCGACGCTATCGCGGCCAGGCGTACCGCAGACGGCGCGCTCGTCGCTCTTCCCGGTCCTTTGGCGCAACGTGATGGCGGCGCTGAATGCATTCGATCCGGACAAGGAATTCACCATCCAGCTTGGCGATCCGATAAGGCGGTCGTGGATTCCATCTGCAATCATTTTGATGGCGGCGATCATCGCGATGCTGGCCTTCATCCATATGCCGACGCCGCTTGAGCAGACCGCGATCGAACTCCGTAAGCTCGCGGACAAGATCGATGCAGCTGCCACGACGCCCGAGGACAAGCAACTCGCGCAAAAGGTCAAGCGCGTCGCCATCAACCTCACAAATTCGAATGTGCCCCCCGAAGAGAAGCAGCAGGAAATCGAGGCCGTCCTCGCGGAGGTTGAGAAGAAGGAAATCAGTGCTGGCGATCAGGCGGTTTCGACCAGCAACGGCAAAGGATCGGGCGCGGGAGCATCGTCAGCGAGCGCGCCCGGTGGCAGCGAAGGTAAGGGCGAAGGCGGTCAGAGTCAGGGTCAGGGCAAGGGTGCGGGAAAAGGCGAGGGCAAAGGCAGCGGCGGCAACCAGCAAAACGCGAACGGTAAAAAGAACGGCCAGAACCAAGGCACCGCCGACAGCATCGAGCTGAAGAACGAACTCGCCAAGGCGCAGGCGCAAGTACAGACCGAAGACCTCGCGGCGAATCAGGCGCCCAACAAACCATCGCCGGACGCCAAAACCGCGCAGGCGCCGCTGCCCGGCAACAATCCCAATCAGCAGGGCGGCAGCACCAAAAATCCAAATGAAAAGGGCAGCGCGCCGATGCCGGTCCCGCAGATGGGTAACAACGCGCCGAATCCGATGCCTAATGGCCAAGGCCCCAAGCCCAAATCCGGCGGCACCGGCGGCGATACGCATCTGGGCGAATTCCCGACTGCCGCGAACTATCAGCGCTTCCTCAAGCCGGGCGAGAAGGGGATGGGCCTCAACCTGACCGATGCGCGCTACGTGGTTTTCAAAATTCCCGCCGCGCCGACTTCCGGCGACGAAGGAAAAACTGTAATCGACAGCGAGCGGCCCAAAGCCACCACCGCATACACCAACGCGCCGCTGGCGCCGAGTGCGGATACCGCGCCTCCCGACGAGAGGCAGTTGGTGCCGCCGCGCTATCGGGATTTGATTCACTAGCAGTAGAAGGAGAATTGATGGGAGCGGCTCCGAAACAATCGCCCGATCAACGGGTCGCTGAATTCCAGCGCATCTTCACGCGCGCCGAAGAGGAAGTCGGCAAGGTCATCGTCGGCCATCGCGAGGTGGTGCGCAAACTTCTCACCGCGCTCTTCGCCGGCGGCCACATTCTCATCGAAGGCGTGCCCGGACTGGGCAAAACGCTGATGGTGAAAACCGCCAGCGAGGTGCTGGGGCTGAGCTTCAAGCGTATCCAGTTCACGCCCGACCTGATGCCCGCCGATATCATAGGTACGCAGGTCCTGACCGAGTCCGGCGGCCAGCGTGAGTTCGTCTTCAGGCCTGGACCGATCTTCGCGCATATGGTGCTCGGCGACGAGATCAACCGCGCGACGCCCAAGACGCAATCGGCCGTCCTCGAAGCGATGGAAGAACGGCAGGTTACGGTCTTCGGCGAGACCTATCGCCTCGATCCTCCATACATCGTGCTGGCGACGCAGAATCCGATCGAACTTGAAGGAACCTACCCGCTGCCCGAGGCGCAGATGGATCGCTTCCTGTTCAAGGTCGTGATCGGATCACCCAAGCCCGACGAGCTGCGCGAGATCATGCATCGTACTACCGGCGCGCAGACCTATCGCGTGCAGCCGAATTTCAGTCCCGCCGATGCGCCGATCAAAATCGAAGAGCTGAAGCAACTCGTGCGCGAGGTGATGGTCTCCGAACCGATCGAGCGCTACATCATTTCGCTCATCACAGCATGTACGCCGGGCAGTCCCGCGGCGTCGCCCGAGATCACGCAGTATCTGCGCTTCGGGCCGAGCCCTCGTGGCGCGCAGGCGCTGATTTTAGGCGGCAAGGTCAATGCGCTGCTCGCCGGCCGCGTTAGTGTGAGTTACGAGGACATCGATGACTCCGTGCTGTCGGCGCTGCGTCATCGCTTGTTGCGGAATTTTCAGGCCGAGGCCGAAAACGTCTCGACCGAGCAACTCCTCGAGCAGGTCATCAAGCGCGTCAAGCGGCCTGCGGCCTCGCGCGGCTAAGAACTCGACATGGAGTTCTCGATAGAGACGCGAAGCGCCGCGCCACAGGCGCGCCCGAGGCAGCACGAAGCCGCTGAGGCGGAGCGTAGCGGAATCGAAGCGATGTAGGATGTTGCGGAGTCGAGGGCAAATCTAGTGCTGGGACTACCCGACGAGTTCACGCCGACGTTTCTCGGGCGTCTCGAAGAGCTGCGCATCAAGACTCGCCGCCAGTACGCCGGCATGGGGCGCGGACAGCATCTCTCGCCCAAGCGCGGCTCGTCGCTGGAGTGGAGCGACTATCGTCCGTACTCGGTCGGCGACGACTTCCGTTACATCGACTGGGGGATGTACGCGCGCACCGACAAGTTCTACATCAAGCTGTTCAAGGAAGAAGAAGACCTGCTCACGTATGTCTTCATCGATGCGAGCGCGTCGATGGGATTTCCCGCGGTTGACAAAAAATTCGATCGCGCAGTTGCGACCGCGCTCGCGATCGCATACGTGGCGTTGGCCTCGGGCGATCGCGTGATGATTCGCGTGCTGGCCGGCGCCGGCCTCGGACCTCCGCCGAGCTTTGTGGTCGGTCGCCATCGCATCGTAGAACTCGCGCAGCGTCTCAAGAACGTGAAGCCGGCCGGCCAGACCGATTTCGCCTCCGAACTGGCGCGCGACCTGGTGGGGCTGCGGCGCGCGGGAAAGGTTTTCGTGGTCTCGGATTTCCTCATGCTGCCCAATGTCGTGACGCGCGGGCTCGGCCTCTTCACCGCCGCGACGATGGATGTCACCGCCGTGCAAATCCTCGGCGGGCGCGAGATCTCCGGGCAGGGCCTCGACGGCGACCTGGAAGTGGTCGATGCGGAAACCGGCGAGGCGGTGCGCGTGACCATCGGCACCCGCGAGCGCGAGCAGTATCGGAGCACGCTGGTGCGCCTGTCGCGCGAGATCCAGTCGTTTTGCCTCAAGCGCGGGATGCATTACGCGCTGCACACGACGGAGCAGGACTTCCACGAATTTTTCCTGAAAGCGGTCACCGATCTGGGCCTGGTGCGATGATGCTTTCAGCGTTCCGCTCTTCTGTTCCTCGGCCGTTTTATGTTCCTCCCCCATTGATTAGGGCAGGTGGTTCGGCGCGATTTTCGCTGTGGCTGCGAGCGAAAATCGTGACGAATCGGAGAGGGACCTCAGCTCTGGATTCTGCTCTGCCTTGGGATGCTTGTGACCAGATCCATCTTGAGCTTGTCATCGGTATCAGCCCAAGAGCGACCGAGCACAGAAAAGACCCGGAACAGAATCCGGAGCTGCTGTCCCTCTCCGACGACCCATCACGACTTTCGCTCGCAGCCACAGCGAAAGTCGCGCTGGCCCACCTCCCCCGATCAACAGGGAGGAACAGAGAAGCCACGGGGGTTAGGTCATGGGACTCCTGAATCCCTCCGCGCTGATCTTCTTCGCCATCGTGCCCGCGCTGGTCCTCGCCTACCTTGCGCGCGAACGCCCCTCGCGCGTGACGGTTTCGAGCGTGCTTGCCTTCCGCGCCATCCATGCGATGCGCAAGGAGCGCTTCGGCGGCTTGCCGAAATTCGACTGGACGTTTTTCGTCGAGCTGCTCATCCTCAGCCTCGCCGTACTGGCGATGGCGCGCCCATATCTCATCCGGCGTGCGAATCCGATCGCGGTCGTGCTCGACAACTCGGCGGCGATGCAGGCGCGCACGCGCGAGGGCGCCACGCGCTTTACGCGCGCGCGCAAGGAAGCCGACGAGATGCTCTCCAACAGTGACGCGAGCACGGTGGCGCTGTATCTCACCGCGCCGCAGCCGCATCAGGTCGGCGGCGCTCCGATGTCGTCTACCGAGGCGCAGGTTCAACTCGCGCAGGCCTCCGTTTCGGACGCGCCTGCCGATGCCGCTGCAATCACGAATCTGCTCGGAGAAATGTCATCGAGCGGACGCGTGAGCGAGGTAATTTTCGCGAGTTCGCGCCCGCTCGCGCCCCCCACGCCGCCGCGCATCAATGCGATCACGGTCGGCGATCCGATCGATAATTTCGCACTCGGCTCTTTTATGCTGCGGCGCGAGACTTTCGGCGCCGAGGCATTGCACGCGCGTATCACGGTCGCAAATTTTTCTCCGAAGTTCGCCTCAGTGACCGTCACCGTGAGCGGCGACGACAGGCCGCTCGGCAGCGCGAAGACCAGCCTCGGTCCGCGCGAAACCGGTGTGGTCGAGTTCCCCTCGCTCGGTCCGGCCAACATCTATAAGGCCGAACTTTTGCCCAACGATGGCTTTGCGCTCGACAATATCGCTTACGCCACCGCGGGTTCGGTGAAGTCGGTGTCGATTTTGTTCGTCAGCCCGCATCCTGATGATGCGCGCGGCCTCGATTCGATTCCGGGCGTTACGGTCGCGAGTAAGTCTCCCGATGCGTTCACGCCTGCCGACCTGAACAACATCGACCTCGCGATTTTCGAATTCGCCGCGCCCAAAGAACTTCCCACCGTCAACTCGATGCTGGTCATGCCGCCATCGGGCGATCCGGTGTTCGGCTTCAGCACGGCTACGGTCGCGCCGGTCCAGATCGCGCGATGGAGTCCGATCGATCCGTTGAGCGACGCCGTCAATTTCCGTCTGCTCAACATCCGCGAGGGCGAGGTGTTCGGCACGCATCCGTGGATGGAATCGACCCTCGACGGCGCGGGTGGCTCGCTGCTGCTGCACGGTGAGCGTCAGGGGCATCGTTTCGTCGCCACGGGCTTCAATCCGTTTCCGTACCTCGGCAAGGGCAACCTGCCGATGTCGATTCTCACGCTCAACACGCTCGGCTATCTCGCGGGCGTGGGTGCCAATTCGCAGGGCTTTCGGACCGGAGAGCCGTGGCTGGTGCCGGCTGGTGTTCATGATGTCGTCCTGCCGTCGGGAAAAACCGTCGCGGCGAAGCCCGGCACGTTGTTCACGGATGTCGCCGCGCAAGGAATCTACAAACTCATCGGCCCTGGCAAGCTCGAAACTTTGCGCGCGGTGAATCTCGGTGATCTGACGACATCCGATTTCGAAAATGTTCCGCCGCTGAAGATCGAAACCGCGAAGACCGCGGCGACGCCCGAAGTGTTGATTGAAAAATCTCCGCTGACATCCTACGTCCTGACGGCGATACTGGCGCTGTTGGCTCTGGAAGCGATGCTGCTCTATCGGCGTCGCCGCATCCCGCTCGAGGCGTAATGGACGCGCAGAACATCGCCACGACACTTCGCGAGGTCAGCTTCGGGCGTCCCGAGGCGCTCTATCTGCTCGCGATTCCTGTCGTCGTCCTGATCTGGTCGCTGATTGGTTTGCGCAGCTTTGGAAGAATCTTCGCGCCGATCATGCGTGCGCTCGCGCTTGCGCTGTTCGTGCTCGCGCTCGCGGGTCCGGAAACGATTACGCGTACCGAAGGCGCCACGCGTCCCGCGGTAATCGATGCGTCGGCGAGTATCACGCCGGCGATGCGCGCGTGGGAGACCGACCTCATCGGCAATCAGCTTAAGCTGCGCGCGAGCGATCCCGCGATTTTGTTCGGTTCGGAAAATCACGCGACCTCGGTCAGCGACGCGATCGCGACGCTCAACAGCGCCCGCGGATGCGCCACGTGCGCGCCGGACGCGACGAATCTGGAAAATGCGCTCAGCATGCTCGCTTCGAATCCGGCGGCCAAAGGCGGTCCGGCTGTCATCCTCACCGACGGATGGCAAAATCGCGGCGATGCCACCCGCGCCGTGAGTGCGCTGCTCGCCTCGGGCATTCGCCTTTTCATGTTCACGCCGCCGGGCGCCGCGTCGGTGCCCAACGTCGCGATGACCGGGCTCGCGCTCCCCTCGGCACTGTCGAAGTCCGCGCCGTTCGCGCTCGGCGTCACGATGGAAAATCTCAACCATACACCGGTCGCAGGCACCATTGAGATTTATCGGAACGGCACGCTGCTCACGGATCGCAGGGTCATGTTGAAACCGGGCGCGGAGCGTTTCGATTTTCCGGTCCAGACTGAGAACGCTGGCCTAGATTCTTACAAGGCGTCGTTCAAGGCCGACAATCCCGCGCTTGACGCCTACCTCGAAGACGACTCCTTGCAAGGATGGGTGGGCGTCGGCGCGCAGCGCAAAATTCTCGTGCTGACCGACAATCAGAAGGACGCGTCGTATCTCGAAACCGTCATTCATCGGATGGGACTGGAGGCGACCGTGACGCCGGTCACCAGCGGCGAATGGAATGGGAGCGTCGCCGGCTACGATGCGATCATCCTGAACAACTTGCCGCGTGAGCGGCTCTCCGAACAGGCGCAAAATGCGCTCGTTAGTTATGTCGAGCGCGGCGGTTCGCTGGTGATGACCGGTGGCGACGAAAGTTTCGGCCTCGGCGGCTATCAGAACAGTCCTATCGCGAAGATTATGCCCGTCGTGATGAAACCTCCGGAGCATAAGGAGCGTCAACGCGCGCTCGTCATCGTCATCGACAAATCGGGCTCGATGAATCGCGACGACAAGCTTAAGTTCGCGGTCGCCGCCGCAGAAAAAATTATGAGCACGCTGCACGACAACGATCTCATCGCGGTGATCGGTTTCGATTCGCAACCGTTCGTCGTCGTGCCGCTGCAGACCGTCGCGAAGTCGCGTCCCTACTTCAATCAGCTGGTCGAGCGTTTGACCGCACGCGGCCGCACCTTCCTGATGCCTGCGATGGAGCAGGCGGAGCGCACGCTGGTCGACAGCGACGCGCCGATCAAACACGTGATCGTGCTTTCGGACGGCAAGGTGGGCGGCACGCTCGACATGTATTACAGCCTGGTCGCCTCGATGCATCATGATCTCGGCGCGACAATTTCGACCATCGCGATCGGCCGCGACGCCGACTTCTCGCTGCTCGAAGGAGTTTCGAAATTCGGCGGCGGCGGATATTTCCAGACCGACAGCGCGAAGAACCTGCCGCAAATCTTCCTTGAGGATTTCAAGCAACACGGCGGCGACGTGACGATGGTCGAGAACCAGTTCACGCCGCATACCGCGGCACCCGATGCGGTGCTGAAGGACTACGCCGGACGCCCGCTGCCTCCCCTGCTCGGCTATGTCGCGACGGAGCTTAAGCCGCGCGCCTCACTCGACGCCTATATCGAGCGGCAGGGGCGGCGCGACCCCGTTATCGCGAGCTGGAAATACGATGCGGGCAAGGCGCTCGCGGTCACTACCGACGCGAGTGGGCGATGGTCGGGGCCGTGGATCGCGCGCGACAGCTTCGCGCCGGTGTGGAATCGCATCCTCGCGTGGATGACGCCGGAGACCGCGGCCGAACAGAAGACCGACGTAGCGCTCGGATATCAGGCCGGACGCATTCATGTGAAGCTCACCGACTACAGCGAGCAGCCCGGATTCGGATCGCATCTGGTGACCGCGACGGTCACGCGTCCCGACGGCAGCCGCACGCTCACCACTCTGGGCGAGGAAGCGCCGGGCGAACTCGCGGGCGCGATCGACGCGGCGGAGCCCGGGACTTACTACATCGAAGTGAAATCCTCCGATGCGAAAGCGACTGCGCTGCCGCCGCTCGCGTACACCGTGAGCCCTTCGGTCACGGCCGAGGTGCCGCGCCCTCAGCCCAACTATGGACTGCTCGAACAGCTCACATCGGCGACCGGCGGGCGCCTCAATCCTTCGACATCGGATCTCGATATCACACGCCCGACGATCGAGAAGCGCGCGTCGCTCGACGCGTATCTAATCGTCGCGGCGATGATTCTTCTCATCGGCGAGGCGCTGGTGCGCCGGCTCACGGTGTAACGATGAAGCACGACCATCACGGACATCATGATCATTTTGGACATGGGCACGTCGAGGCGAATCATCAACTCCAGCATGAGTTCCCGCGCAATGTGCGATTCTGCCCGATGTGCGGCGGCGCGCTCGAGGTGCGCATCGTCGAGCCCGATCGCAAGGAGAACAAGGTCTGCGTCAAATGCGGATTCGTGTACTTCCTTTCGCCGAAGCTGGTCGCCGGATGCATCATCACGGACGGCGATCGCGCGCTGCTGATCCGGCGCGGCTTTGAACCCTCGCGCGGCAAGTGGACCTATCCGGGCGGCTTCGTCGATCTGGGCGAGACGCCGGAGCAATGCGCGATTCGCGAGACACGCGAGGAAATCGGGATGACCATCGCGCATCTTGAATTACTCGGCATCTACGCTGACCGCACAGATCCCGCGCCCATCATCGTCGTGACGTATGTCGCGCGCCCGAGCGCCGAAAATCCAATCATCACGCCCGAGGCGACCGAGGTTCGCTACTTTCGCGCGGATGAGATTCCATGGAACGAACTCGCGTTCGACACCACGCGCCAGGCGCTGGAGGCCTGGAAGGGCCGGCATCCATAGGTGAACGAATGGGGCGGTTCATGGTATCATCGTGATGTGGCGTCCGCTCGTGCGGGCGCCACATCCGTTTTCGGGGTGCTTGGAAGAAACGAAAATGGGAAAACAAACCCATTAAATGCAGCAAACTCAAGGGTTTTATCGTGAGAAGTCGCACGCCGCGACCGCCCACTTAGCGAGGCCGACCCTCACCAGCTCCGCCGGTATGCGGCGAGCAACGAAGCGAACCA
>DATGKG010000488.1:0-12804 GCA_035294805.1 Binataceae bacterium (SeqCode)
GGCCACTTGGGTATTCTACCAGCCAGCCGCGTACTATAACGCGAGCCGCACATTAAGCCAAACCGTCCTGTGCTTGTCAACACGCCGTCGCTGGCCTAACGTATCCTTATGTTCGATTCGCTGAGCGGCAAGCTCCAGAACGCGTTCAAGAACCTGCGCGGCCTCGGCAAAATCTCCGAGGCCAACGTCGCCGATTCCCTCCGCGAGGTCCGCCTCGCCCTGCTCGAAGCCGACGTCAACATCAAGGTGGTGCGCGACTTCGTCGAGCACGTCAAGAAAAAGGCGCTCGGCCAGGAAGTGCTGCGCTCGCTGACGCCTGAACAGCACATCCTCAAGTTCGTCGCCGATGAGCTTCGCCATGTGATGGGCGAGCAGGCGCGGGAACTCGATCTTAAGGTCAAGCCTCCCGTCAAGATTATGGTCGTCGGTCTGCAAGGTTCCGGTAAGACGACCTCGCTCGCGAAACTCGCGCTATGGCTGAAGGACACCCGCAAGCGTCATCCGTTGCTCGTCTCGACCGACGTGCGCCGTCCTGCCGCGATGGAGCAGCTTCGCGTGCTCGGCTCGCAAGCCGGCGTGCCCGTCGTCGATAGTCATGAGAATGAAGATCCGATCGAGATCGCGACGCGCGCGCTCTCACGCGCAGAAATCGGCGGCAACGACGCGGTCCTGATCGATACCGCGGGACGCCTGCAAATCGACGAAGACCTGATGGAGGAGCTGGAACGGCTCAAGGCTGCCGTCCGGCCGCATCATATCGTGTTCGTCGCCGATGCTATGACGGGCCAGGAAGCCGCCAACGTCGCGCAGGGATTTCACGAGCGGCTGCAGGTATCGGGCGTCATTCTCACCAAGCTCGATAGCGACGCGCGCGGAGGCGCTGCGCTTTCGGTTCGCGCTATCACCGGCGCTCCGATACTGTTTGCGGCGACGGGCGAGAAGCTCGACGCGTTTGACATCTTCCATCCCGATCGCCTCGCGACGCGGATCCTCGGCATGGGCGACGTGCTCACGCTAATCGAGAAGACGCAGGCGAACTACGATCAGACGAAGGCAAAGGAACTCGAGCGCAAGTTCAAGAAAAACGAATTTACCCTGACCGACTTCGCCGAGCAGATGAAGGCAATCAAGAAGATGGGCTCGCTGGGCGATTTGGTCGGGATGATTCCGGGATTAAAGAAAGTCGCCGGGCAAGTCGATTCGGAAGAATCGAAGCGCGAGCTCACCCGCATCCAGGCGATCATCGATTCGATGACCATCCAGGAGCGCGAGAATCATCTGATTCTCAACGGCAAGCGGCGCGCGCGGATTGCCGGCGGAAGTGGAACATCCGTTCAGGATGTCAATCGCTTCCTCAAGCAGTTCGAGCAGACCCGCAAGGTAATGAAAAAGTTGACCCGGATGGGCGCCGGCCGTGCGATGATGCGCGGGATGGGCATCGGGTAAAATACTCAGGACGAGGGAGATATAGACATCGCATGGCACTAGTGATTCGACTGCGCCGGCATGGCAGCCGCAAAAAGCCGTTCTTCAGAATCGTGGTGGCGGATTCCCGCTCCCCGCGTGACGGCCGCTTTGTCGAGCAAATCGGCACCTATGATCCGGCCTACAAACCGGCCAAAGTGACACTAAAGAAGGAGCAGGCGGAGCATTGGATCAAGGTGGGCGCGAAGCCGTCCGAGACGGTGCGCGAATTGATCCGGCAGGCTTCCGCCAGCGCGTAGTTCATAGACTGATGATGGCTCGTACCACAACCTAGCAAATTCTGCCTGAACGGAGCCGAATATGAAGGAGCTAGTGCAGTTCCTCGCGCAGCAGTTGGTCAACAATCCGACCGCCGTCGAGGTTAAGGAAACCCAAGGCGATACCGCCTCGGTGCTCGAGTTGCGCGTAGCCAAGGAGGACCTCGGGCGCGTCATCGGCAAGCAGGGCCGCACCGCAAAATCGATTCGCACCATTCTGAACGCGGTTGCCTCGCGGACTAATCGCAAGGTCGTGCTGGAAATCATCGAAGACAAATAGATGCAGTCCGCCGATGACTGGCCGCATCAGGGTTGGAACTCATCGCTAGCAAACCTTCCGCATCGCAAACATCACTGATTCACATCGGGCGCATCATCGGACTCCACGGGCTCCGGGGTGCGCTGCGATATCGTCCCGACTATCCAGAATCCGAATCCATCGGGGCCGTAGAACGGATCTTCCTCGCGGATGGCGACGAAGGCATCGATGCGCGGGAGTATCGGATCATCGAGAGCGCGCCGCATACGCGCGGAACCGCGCGCTTGATGCTGGATGGAATCAGTGACGTAGATCTGGCCGAGCCGCTCAACGGCAAACATGTTTTCGCCGCCGAAGATGATCTTCCACCGCCCGCAGCGAACGAGTTCTACCATCGCGACGTCATCGGGTGCGAGGTGTTTTTAACCGACGGCACTCGCATTGGGGCGATCGAGGACATCATCGCGACCGGCGCTAACGATGTCTTCGTGGTGCGGGGCGGCGGCAAGGAAGTGTTGGTGCCGGTGATCGAGGATGTGGTGAAGGAGATCGACGTCGCATCAAAGCGCGTAGTCATCGAGGCGATCCCCGGATTGTTGGATTAACTATCGAACTTCTTCCCCCGCATCCGCTCGCGGGAGAAGGTGGCCTGCGTGCTTGATGCGATGGCTGCGAAGCATCAAGCCCAGCCGGACGGATGAGGATGCTGCGAGTGCCACCCTCGCTGCCTCAAAGCCGCCCGTTCGGAACTCCTACAACGCCTTGCACACCGCGGTCGCGTCGCAATCGGTCTTGGTGCTGAAATGGTTGGGCAGGAACACCATGCCCTTTTTGTTGGGACAGAACGTGAACGAGCCCGAGTGATACCATCCGCCCTTGTCGCCATCGAAGGCGGCTTCCTTCTTGTCGGGCGCGCCGATTTTCCACGCACCGTGATCATTCACCATGTAGAGGTCGAGGCGACTGACCTCGGATGCCGGAATATCCGATGAATCGGGTTTGAAAAAGTTCGCCGCTACCACCGCATCCTTCTTGGTCGCGCGCAGAACTTTCACGTTGCCATCGAATGCGACGCTGACCTTCGGACCGGTGTCTCCCGGACGCAGCTCTTCGGGGCGCAGTTTGTGGTCGTATTTGCTTTGCACCAGGGTCCAGAGATCATCGATCTTGCTGTCTGCGATCGCCTGGTAGGCTTTCTTGGCCGCATCTTGAATGGCCGCTTGATCATCGGGACCGCCCGCGGCGGTGCCTGGCGTATTTTCCTGCGCGAGCGCGAATGTCGCGGCCATCAGTATCAAAGACCAAGCAATCCCGATCCGGCCAAGAGTCTGTCGCATGTGCCCCATCCTGTGCGTAACGAAGTTAGCCGTAAGTACCATCGCGCAATCGCACGCTGCAAGATGGGAGTTTGTTATGTCGGCTTGACGCACTCACGGCGCGCGCGCTAATGGCCGCATCATGAAGACCGCGCATGCCGCCACGACGCAGTGGGGGCCAGTCTCGGGACATCGCTCGGGCGGCATCGATTTCAAACGGCTCATCCAGGGCGAAGACGGCGCGCCCGACAATTTCGAGTTCAGTTTCGTGCGCACCGCGGGCGATTATTATACGCCCCGCCATCGGCATAATTTCGATCAGCTTCGCTTCTGCATCGAAGGCTCGATGAACTACGCGCCAGGCAAAAATCTCACTCCAGGCACAATCGGATATTTTCCCGAGGGAACCTTTTATGGACCGCAGCAGGACACCGTCGGATCGATCGTGCTGTTGCTCCAGATGGGCGGCGCGGCCGGCTTCGGCTTCATGAGCTATCGCCAGCTCAATGACGGGTACCAGCGTCTGTCCGATCTCGGGCAATTCGATCATGGTGTCTTCACACGCGCGAGCACCGACGGACGTCTGGAGCGCAAGGATGGCTACGAGGCGATTTGGGAATATGTGAATAAGCGCGAGGTCGCCTATCCTGCGCCGCGCTATGAAGAACCGATCGTGATGCATCCCGACAACTTCGGATGGCGCGCGATTGGCGGCGGCTTCGATTACAAGCATCTCGGCTCGTTCGGCGAGCGCGGGCTCGAGGTCGGTTTCATTCGCGGGCCGAAGGGCGCGACGCACACGCTCGGCGCGCTGCCATCGCCGGAGCTCGCGCTGGTGACCAAGGGCGCATTCGCGGTCGAGAGTCTGCCGGGCGAGAAGCTCGATAAGCATTCGGCATGGTATGTCGGCGCTCGCGATCGGGGCACGAAGTTCGAGGTCATGGAGGACGTCGAGTTCTTCCTGATTCGGATGCCAACCTTCAATTAATCTGACGAGGCAATATGGCAGCAGCCGCACCGCGTACCATCGCACGAACGCGCAAGTCATCGAAGGCGAAGAAGTCTGCCGGCAAGTTCCATCAATGCTGGTATGCGATCGCGCGCTCCGATGAAGTCGCGCCAGGACAAGTCGTCGGGCGCGATTTCCTCGAAGGCCGCGCCATCGTCTATCGTGGCGAGAGCGGCAAGCCGGCGGTGATGACGGCGTGGTGCCGTCATCTCGGCGCCGACTTGAGTATGGGCAAAGTCATCGGCGACGATGTACGATGCGCGTTTCATCATTGGCAATATGGGCCCGATGGTGTGTGCACGAAGATTCCTGCGTCCGACAAGATTCCCAAAGCCGCCAGGTTGTTCAGATTTCCTACCGCGGAAAAGTGGGGACTCATCTGGGCATTCAACGGCGACGCGCCGCTCTACGATGTTCCCGATTTCCCCGGCTACGATGCCGGCGATCTCGACTTCCGCACCGCGGAGGCCTTCGATCTGCCGGTCGAGCCGTGGGTGCCGTTCACCAACTCGATGGACTTTCAGCATCTGCGCGTCCTGCACGGACTGAAGATCGACTGCAATCCCGACCAAATTCACGTCGGCCCATACAAGATCGAATATGACGTGCGCTTCGAGGATCCGAACCTCGGCGTCTTCGATCAGTCGATTCGCGTCAGCGGCACCAACACCATCGCGCTCGCGGGCAAGCTCAACGGGATGAGTGTGCTCTCGATGGCGACCGGGACGCCGACTCCCGATGGCCGGACGCATGGTTGGTCGGTAACCGCGACGCCGCTGTCCGAGGGCAATGGAGAGGAGCGCGCGCAGCGCATCCAAATCGGGCAGGCGTTTTTTCAGCGGCTCATCGAGGAAGACACGCCGATCATGAGCACCATTCGATTTCGCGAGGGCCTGCTCATCGACGCCGATCGCGCGCTCGCGAGGTTCTTTCAGTACGTGAAGAAATTTCCGACCGCGCAGCCTGCCGCGCGCTTCGACTGACTAAGCGGCAGCTTCGCGCTCCGGACCATACAGCACGCTCCAATCCACGCCGCGCTGGTAAACGGTGGTCGAAAGCACGATGCGGGGTGTCGCCAGGCAGTTCGGCGAGCCCGCATGCATCGTCACCGGATGCATGAGGTACACATCGCCCGGCTGGCCGGTCATTTCGACCACGCGAACTTCGACGTCGTCGAGCATCGTCGACTTTTTCATGAACCGCTCCACGCGATCGGTCGCACCATCGTATGAGCACAGCTCGTTGATCCACTCGTAGCGCCGCATCAGGCCTTTGCGGATGTCGGCCGAGCGCAGCTTCGCGACGGCGCGCGCGTTCGCGAGCGCCCGCGCCAGGCGCCCCGATCCGGCGACGACCAGCGTCGCGCCACCTTGCGGTTCCACATCCGCGAGGCAGGTGAAAATCCGCACGCCATATAAATCAGGTAGCGCGCGCACGAGTGGTGCGTCGAAATGCCAGCCCTGATGCCCCACATTCCATCCATCAGGCGCCTCGGGATATGCGCCCGGAAAGGAAACCAGCAGCGAGCCCCAATGTTGATCGCATTCCCACTGCGCCGGCGCGAGCATCTGATCGAGCACAGCCCGGAGCGTGGGATTGACGATCTGCGCGAACGTAATCGCATCGGGACGCTCTTTGGTGCCCATGATGCGCTGCGCCTTCCACGTCTCCGGATCGTCGCGACGGATGCGATATCGGCGAGCGAGCATCTCCCAGACGGAATCGCACATCGCGTTGGCAACGCGCGATGATACCGCACCGGGCACGCGCAGAATGCCGAAGCGTCGGAACTCGTCGAGCTGTTCGGGGGTAAGCATGGCGGAATACCTTCGGAAGTGATCGATTCTGTAGAAGCGCGCATTGCGATGCAAGCAGCTCTCGATTCCGATCGTGCTGCGCCTGTACAGTGAAAACTCGTCGCAATGGAATTCCATATCATCACGCTGTTTCCGGAAATGTTCGACTCGCCGTTTCGCGGTGGGATGATCGGTCGCGCGATCGAGGCGGGACTCGTCGCGATCAAGCCGCATCCGCTGCGGCCATTCGGTCTCGGCAACTACAAGCAGGTCGACGATCAGCCTTACGGCGGCGGCAGCGGTATGGTGATGCGGCCGGAACCGATCGCGTCGGCCATCGATGCGGTGATGGCCGAGTGTCCGATGTTGTGGCGCATCCTGATGACGCCGCAGGGCGCGCCGCTGACGCAGGCGAAGGTGCGCGAGCTCGCGTCGCGCGCATCGGGGCTGCTGCTTATTGCGGGCCGTTACGAGGGCGTCGACGACCGTGTGCGCGCGATGGTCGATGAGGAAATTTCCATCGGCGACTACGTGCTCTCGGGTGGCGAGCTGCCCGCGATGGTGCTCATCGAGGCGGTCGCGCGCCTGATTCCCGGCGTGCTCGGAAATCCCGATTCCATCGAGGAAGAATCGTTCAGCGCGGGGCTGCTGGAATATCCGCAGTACACGCGGCCCGAAGAATTTCGCGGCGCGCGCGTGCCCGAGGTACTGCTCAGCGGCGACCATGGCAAGATTCGCGCGTGGCGCGAGGCAGAGGCGCGCCGCCGCACCGAGCAGCGCCGGCCCGATCTTCTCGGGCGTCGAAAAACCTAGATGGCGGATCTTTTTCTCGCGCTCATTCATTATCCGGTGCTCGACCGCAACGGCCGCATCGTGACGTCCGCGATCACCAGCCTCGATATCCACGACATTGCGCGCTCGGCACATACCTACGATGTGAAGCGCGCGTACATCGTGCATCCGCTCGCGGAGCAGCGCGAGTTCGCGGCGACGGTGATCGATCATTGGCGCTTCGACTTCGGACGCGCCTTCGACGGTCGCCGGCGCGAGGCGCTGGAGACGCTCAAAATCGTCGATACTCTGGATGACGCGCTCGCCGATACGACGAATGTTGCGAGCGTGCGGCCGCTCATCGTGCATACGTCGGCGCGCACATCGGGCGGCATGAAAACGGAAGAGTTGCGTGCGAAGATGGAATCCGCCGATGCGCCTCCGATCATGATTTTGTTCGGCACCGGCTTCGGCCTCGCGCCGAGCGTGCGCGACCGTGCGGACATTGCGCTGGATGCGATCCTGGGCCCGGGCGACTACAATCATCTCTCCGTGCGGGCGGCGGTAAGCATCATCCTCGACCGCATCCGCGGCCGCTGAGTGGGTTGAGTCGTCGAGCAGGTTTCGGTATGTTGGTCGGCTCTACCGAGGGCGTTTTCCATGAACAGCATCATCAAGAAGGTCGAAGACCGCGGGCTTCGAAGCGATCTCCCCGAGTTTCGCGTCGGCGATAGTGTGCGGGTCCACGTGAAGGTCCGCGAGGGCGAGAAGGAACGCGTGCAGGCGTTCGAGGGCGTGGTGATCAAAATCAATCGGGGCGGCAATCGCGCCGCATTCACCGTGCGCAAGATTTCCTACGGCGTCGGCGTCGAGAGGATTTTCCCGCTGCATTCGCCGCGTATCGATCGACTGCAGGTGCTGTCTAAGAGCAAGGTGCGACGAGCTCGGCTTTATTACCTGCGGGGGCTTTCAGGGAAAGCGGCCCGACTCGACATCACCAGCTGAAGCAGCTTATGCGGCGCGACGCGAGGTCATTTTGACGTTGCCGCTGAAGTATGCGCCTTCACAAACTGTAAGATTATCCGCCGTAATGTCGCCATAAACCCGCGCGTGCGAACCGAGGTACGCGCGGCTCGCATCGACGATATCCCCGCGCATCTCGCCCAACACCACCAGCCTGCTCGCCTTCATCCTGCCTTCGACGGTGCCGGTTTCCGCGATCACGACCAATGACGTCGAACTAACCTCGCCTCTGAACGTCCCTTCGATTCGCACCGGTTCGTTGAAAATCAGTTTGCCGGAAACGTTGACGCCGTGTCCGACCGCGATTCGCGTGCGCTCCTGCACCCATCCATTGGGCTCGCCGGCACCGCTCGGTTGCGGATCCTGTTTCGATCGTGAGTCCGGCTTCGAGCTCTCCGGAAGCTTGCTCCCGATCTTCAAAAATTCGGGTTGATCATTTCCTTGCACAGCCATGACTCATCCTCATGTCGCGGGAAAAACGTGACACGCGACCGCATGCCCGCCCGTTCCACTCTCCAGCGGCGGCTCGATGCTCCGGCAGATATCCTTCGCATAAGGACAGCGCGGATGGAAGGCACACCCGCTCGGAGGATTGACCGGGCTCGGCACTTCGCCGGGAAGTTTCACGCGCTCAGGTTTAGATGCGGCCTTTACCGAGGGAATCGCCGACAGCAGCGCGCGCGTATACGGATGGCGCGGGTTGGCGAAAATCTCATCGCGGCCGGCGAGCTCGACAATCTTGCCGAGATACATAATAGCGACGCGATTGCTGATGTGCTCGACGACGCGCAGATCATGCGCGATGAACATGTAGGTCAGCTTCAGTTGCTCCTGCAGGTCCTGCAGCAAGTTGATGATCTGCGCCTGGATGGATACATCGAGCGCGGAGACCGGTTCATCGAGCACGAGGAAGCGTGGCTTGACCGCGAGCGCGCGCGCGATACCGATCCGCTGGCGCTGCCCGCCGGAAAATTCGTGCGGATAACGCGTCATCGCATCGGGCGACATCCCGACCATCCGCAGCAGTTCGGCGATGCGATCGAGTTTTTCCTTGCCGCGCGCGAGCCGGTGAATTTCGATTCCTTCGCCGATGATCGATCGCACTCGCATGCGCGGGTTGAGCGACGCATAGGGATCCTGAAACACGAGCTGCATGTCGCGGCGCAATCGGCGCAGCTCCGCGCGGCTGATCGTCGAGAGGTCGCGCCGTTCGAAGAATACTTTTCCTGAAGTAGGTTCAATCAGGCGCAGTATCAATCGTCCCAGGGTGGATTTTCCGGAACCGGACTCGCCTACCAGTCCGAGCGTTTCACCGCCGACGATATCGAGATTTACGTTGGTGACCGCTTTGACTGTGAGTTTGCCGCCACCGAAAACACCGGATGAGCCCGCCGCGAATTCCTTCGACAGGTTTTCGGTGCGCACGAGCGCGCCTGCGACGGCGGCGCTTTGAACTGCGCTAGACCCGGATGCAGGCGGCATAATGATTCGGTCTCTTCTCCTCCAGCGGAGGATCTATCTTAGCGCAGTTGGGTATCGCCATGGGGCAGCGCGGATGAAATCGGCATCCCGGCGGCGGATGCAGCGCGCTCGGGATCGTTCCCGGAATCGCCTGGAGGCGATGACGGCGCGCGCCCTCGACACCGGGGATCGATTCGAGCAGCCCGCGTGTGTACGGATTGAGCGGCTCGCGAAAGAGCGCATCGCAGTGCGCCTGCTCCATCACCCGCGCCGCATAGAGAATCGTCACCGCATCGGCATACTCCGCGATGATGCCGAGATCGTGCGTGACGAGAATCACGGCCAGCTTGAGGCGCGATTGGAGATCGCGAATGAGATCCAGAATCTGTGCCTGGATCGTTACATCGAGCGCGGTGGTGGGCTCGTCGGCGATCAGCAACTGTGGATTGCACGAGAGCGCCATCGCGATCATCACGCGTTGACGCATGCCGCCCGAGAGCTGATGCGGGTAGTCATCGACCCGCCGGTGCGGATCCGCGATCCCGACTAACCGGAGCGCCTCGATCGCGCGCTCGCGCGCCTCGCTGCGCGAGGTCTTCTGATGCAGCCGGACCGCTTCGGCGACTTGACTGCCGATGGTGAAAACCGGATTGAGCGAGGTCATCGGCTCCTGAAAAATCATCGCGATCTTCGCACCACGGATCGCGCGCATCTCCGGCTCGGCTATCTTGGTGAGGTCACGGCCTTCGAAGAGAATCTCGCCGCCGACGATTTTCGCGCTCTCCGGCAACAGCCGCATGATCGAGAGCACCGAAGCGGTTTTTCCGGAACCGGATTCGCCGACGATGCCCATCAGCTTTCCCGGCTCGACGGAAAAGCTGACGCCATCCACCGCGCGGACCTCGCCCTCGTCGGTGAAGAATGATGTGCGAAGGGACTTTACCTCGAGCAGCGCCACCTGATCCCTAAATTATCATCCAGGTCGAATCGTCCATAGGGAGGCGGTCTCCTCTATCGTCGATTGGACGGGTCGAGGCGGTCGCGCAGATGGTCGCCGAGGAAGTTGAACGACATCACGGCGAGAAAAATGAAGACTCCCGGGATCAAAATCCACGGATAGCGCGCGAGGCTCTGCACATCCTCGGCCTGCGCGAGCAGATTGCCCCAGCTCGACGCGGGTTCCTGGATGCCGAGGCCCAGCAGCGACAGCGCGCTCTCGCCGAGGATGAAACCGGGAATCGAGAGCGTCGCGGCGACAATCGCGTAGCCGAGCACCGACGGCATGACGTGGCGCGTCAGCACGCGCCATCGCGAGCCGCCGAGCGCGCGCGCCGCTTCGACGAACGGAACCGATCGCACCGAGGCCGCCATCCCCCGGATGATGCGCGCGAAGCCTGCCCAACTGATGAAGCTCATGATCGCGACGATCATGAAAAACGTCGCCACCGCGCTCATGCCCGAAGGAATGATCGCCGCGAGCGCGAGCAGAAAATAGAACGACGGCAGCGACATCTCGATTTCCGACCATCGCATGATGAGATTGTCGAGCAGGCCGCCGACATAGCCGGACAGCGCGCCGACCGTGATGCCCAGGCCGAAGCTGATCGTCACTCCGATGAGTCCGACGAACATCGAGACGCGCGAGCCATAGACGATGCGCGAGAAGAGATCGCGGCCGAGCCCCTCGCTGCCCATCAGGAAAAATGGCGGCGCGCCGGGTTCGGTGGTTAATAGATGCCCGTACGACAACAGATGTACGTACGTCTTCGCGCTGCGATCTTCGGCGAACTTGCGCGCCTCCGCATCCACCATTCGCATCGGATACGCATAGAGGAACGCATGCGACCATTCGGACGGCGCGCTGAGATGCAACCGCATCGGAGGGCAATCGGGCAGGCGGCGGTTTTGGTATGTCGGGTCGTAGGGCGCGATGAACGGCGACGCAATCGCGAGCAGGTAGAAGAGCACCAGGCACAGCGCGGAAAAACGCACCGGCCACGATGCGAGACGCCACTCTCGCAGCAAGCCCGCGATCATGCCGCGGTGGGGCTGGGGAAGGGGGATCTCCAGTGCCGGACGAGAAATCTGCGGCGCGGCGCTCATTGCGAACTCATCGAAGAAAAGTCGACGCGCGGATCGACCGCGACCAGCGCGATATCGGCGAGCAGGTTGCCGGCGAGCAGCAGCACCGTACCCATCAACACCGATCCCATTACGAGGTAGATATCGAGCGAGCGCACCGCGTTGAGAAGCAATAGCCCCAGCCCTTGGAGATTCATGACCGCCTCGACCAACGCGGCGCCGCCAAGCAGGTCCGCGAGACCGTAGCCGGCCATCGTGACGAAGGGATTCAGTGCATTACGCAGGACGTGCTTGTAAATCACAACTCGCTCGGAAAGCCCCTTGGCGCGCGCAGTGCGCACGAAATCGGAATTCTTAATTTCGAGGATTTGCGAGCGCATAAGGCGCATGAGCGACGCAGTCCCCGCGATGCCGAGTACGAACACCGGCAAGATCAGATGATTGATGCGATCGCCGATTTTCGACATCCAATCGAGCTGCGCGTAGTCGACCGAATAGGTGCCGCCGACCGGCAGATAGGGCGAGTTGACCTTCATCGCGAAGTACATCACGAGGAAGGCAAGAAAAAAGTTCGGCACCGACATGCCGAAGAATGCGATGAACGACAGGATGCGATCCCAAATCGAGTTCTGATTTACCGCGACGACGATGCCGATCGGAATCGCGATTACCCACGCGAAGAGCATGCTCGCCGCCGATAAAATGATCGTGTTGACCGCGCGGGATCCGATGAGGCTGGTCACACTGACGTTGAACGCGAGCGAGGTCCCGAGGTTCAGATGCATCACCGCCCACAGCCACTTTCCATAGCGCACCAGCAACGGCTGATTGAGCCCGAACTGCGCCTCCATCTCCTTGATGAGCTGCGGCGAGATGGCGGGATTCATCTTGAGGTTGGAAAGGAAATTGCCGGGCACCAACGACATGATCAGGAACGACAGGAAAGTGATTCCGAGCAGCAGCGGAATCATGTTGAGGATGCGTCGAATGAGGAATTGCGCCATTGATTTTCGCGTCGGCTAGTTCGCGGTGAATTCGATGTATTCGCGGCGGTACACACCCCATACAGTCGGCTGAAAATTCTTCAGCGTGTTGCGGTATGCGATGTAGCGAAGCTGCCTGACCGTTTCGATGACCGGTAATTGATCGTGCATGATCTCCTGGATGCGCCAGTAATATGGCACGCGTTTTTGCGGATCCATTTCCGCGGTGCCCTCCTCCAGCAGCTTGTCGATTTCAGCTTCCCACGGCGTCGCGGGAGTTTTCTGATTCGGATACCAGATATGCAACTGGCCGGATGATCGCAGCACGTTCGCACCGTTGTTCGGCTCGACGCCGCCGCCGC
>DATGKG010000489.1:0-2881 GCA_035294805.1 Binataceae bacterium (SeqCode)
ACCTCGAAGCCCGCGCGCATCGCGGGGAACGTCGAAGTTGCATCATCGGGCGCGTTGCCGGCAGCACAGTTCGATGCCATCCGCACGCGGTGGCGCGAGGTGGCGAAGCGCGACTGGTTCGGCCAGGAGTAAACCTCCTCATTCCACCTTCACCAGCAATCCGCGCGAGCGCGCCGCTTCAAAGATCCATCGGAAGAAGAGGATCGCAAACACGAAGTACATCACGTTCAGCGCGAGGCCCCATGCGAAGTGGCTCTGCGAAAATCCGCCGCCAGCCAGCACCTGCCGCATTCCTTCGAAAGAATGTGTCGTCGGCAGCATCCACGCGACCGGCCGCAATAGTGTTGGCAGCGACTTCAGTGGATACAGCACGCATGACAAGGGCATCAGCAAGCCCGCGAAGCTCCAGGCGAGACCCTGGATCTTCGTCGTGTAGCGAAAGATCAGCCCGGTGATGATGATGCCGAGCGCCAGCGCGAACAGCATCAGGTTCAGCATGAAGGGGAGGAACGCCGGCAGGCGCGGGAAAATGTCGAACGCGTAGCATCCCCACGCGATCAGCGCCGCCGCCGACATCCCAACCGCCGCCTTCAGCACGTTCACCGCGATGAGCCCGGTCATGTATTCCGACACGCTCAGCGGCGTCGAGAACAGATTGACAAGGTTGCGCGACCACAGCTCGTCGAGAAAGCCGACCGCCATGTCGCGCTGAAACGCGAAGAAAAGTCCCCACAGGATGATCGCGCCGAGCATGAAGCTGATCATCCCGGGCTTCATCGCGGCGCCGCGTCCGAGATAAATCGTGAAGAAGCCCCATACGATGATGTCGAGCACCGGCCAGTACACCATGTCGAGAATGCGATCGAGATTGCGCCGCGCTTCGTACGTATGGCGCATGATGGTCGCTTCGATTCTATGCCGCTTCATTCGCTTGCCTTTGCGCGACATGGAGGAAAACCTCCTCCAGCGCGGGTTCGTCGCGATCCTCGTTGAGGATCGTCTGGGTCACTTCGATTGGTGTGCCGCTTGCGAGCACGCGCCCGCGGCTCAGAAAAATGATCCGGCTGCACATCTTCTCGACCTCCGCCATGTTGTGCGAGGTGTAGAGGATCGTCGTGCCACGCTCGCGTTGCATGTCGAGCAGGATCTGCTTCACCTGCGCCGCGATTTGCGGATCGAGATAGGCCGTCGGCTCATCGAGCAGCAGCAGCTTCGGATCGTTCATGAAGGCCTTGCACAACCCGACGCGCGTGGTCTCGCCCGACGATAATCGCGATACCGGCTTGCGCAGCATCGCCTCGATGCCGAACAGCTTCGCGAGGCCGGCGATCTTCACGCGCGGCTCGCGGAGGTCATACATCCGCGCGAACACCATCAGGTTTTCGAACACCGTGAGGCGCACCGGAAACGCCACATACGGCGAGGTGAAGTTCATCTGCTCGAGGATCTCCTGGCGATGCGCATCGAACGGCTTGCCGAAAATCCGCACCTCGCCCGCGGTCGGCGAAATCAGCCCGAGGATCATATGGATGGTGGTCGTCTTGCCGGCGCCATTGGGACCAAGCAGCCCGACGATCTCGCCGGGGCGCACCTCGAACGATACGTCGTCGACCGCGATGAACTGTGAAGATCCTTTGCCGAAGCGCTTCGTAAGATGATCGACTTCAATCAACATGATTCGTACTCCCTCTTCGTTCGCGCGAAATAAAAAAGGCCACGGATGCGGTTTGCACCCATGGCCTTTTGTGATCGCTTACGGTTCGGTTATCTAGGCGTCAATGGAACCTCGCGCACACGTCTCCATGGGCTTTCGCCGCAGCTCTATTTCTTTCTATTGCCAACATTGGAGACTCGGAGAATTCCTCGACGTGCGCGACACTAGCAGAAGTGCGCGCGTGATCCAAATGCTCTAGCGAAAGCTTTGCTTCCGATATTTCAGATGATATATCGTACAATATATCGAACATCAGCAAGGAGTCGTCCTAATGTTCGCACGACATCATGGCTATTGGGCGCGCGGTGATGGATGCCGCCCCAGCTTCGGTTCATGGGCTCCGCGCAGCCGCTTCTTCGGTCCCGGCGAAGTTCGCCTCGCGATTCTATCGCTGCTCACCGACGGCCCGCGTCACGGCTACGAGCTGATGAAGATGCTCGCGCAGCGCTCCGGCGGAATCTATCGTGCGAGTGCGGGCACCATCTATCCGACGCTTCAGCAACTCGAGGACGAGGGGCTCATCGCGGCGGAGGCGCAGGAGGGCAAGCGTGTTTTTCGCATCACCGACGAGGGCCGGCGTGAGCTGCGCCTCGAAGAGGACGTCGTCGATCGCATCTGGCGGCGCGCGCGGATGTGGAACGAATGGCGCGGCGCATTCGATCCGGACGTGCAGGAGATCGTGCGGCCGGCCGAGCGCGTGATGAAGGCGGCGTTCAGCGCGATGTCGGGTGCGGCATCAGCGAAGGCCGATCAGGTTCGCGAGATCCTCGAGCGCGCGCTGCGCGATCTGGAAAATCTCCGCGGCAAGGAATGACGACGGCGGACGACCTAACCCCTAATTCCCCTAAAGGGAAAGGGATGGGGGTTAGGTTATGGGCTCGTCGCGATCGACGTGCCCAGCGCCTGCTGCTTCTCGCGCATGATCGCGGCGAGCTTGTCATAGCCGCCCTCGTTGAGCACGCGATTGAACTGATTGCGGTAGTTCGCGATGACGCTGATGGCGTCGATGGTGATGTCGTAAATCCGCCACTGGTCGCCGTCGAGCTTCATCAGGTAATTCACCGCGATGGGTCTGGCGCGCTCGGGTAGCGTCACCTGGCTGAAGACCACCGCCTGATCGGACGCATCCATTCGCTCCTTGATGAACTGGAAGGTCGACGATTGGAT
>DATGKG010000490.1:0-5631 GCA_035294805.1 Binataceae bacterium (SeqCode)
CGGTATCCTGGAGCTTCAGGTTGCGCTCGATCTCGTTCATCGTAGGCGCATCGGAGGCGTAGTCGAGGCGGACATAGTAGCCGCGTCGCTCGCCCTTGATGTGATAGGCGAGCTCGCGAAAACCCCATTCCTCGGTCTCGATGATCTCGCCGCCGCCCGAGGACGCAAGTCCTTCGAAGCGTTTGATGATGTCCTTGATTTGTGGTTCGCCCAGGTCGGGGCGAATAATGATAATCGTCTCGTAGCGCCGCACGCGCAGTCCTCCTTGTGGATTTAAGCCCCTCTCGGAGCAAGGAGCGAACACGACAAAGTAGCATCAGACTTGGAGAGTCACAAGGTACTTATCGCCCATAGGCAGCTCGCCATGGAGCACCTTGGGCGTGGTACCAAAACCGATTCTTCTTCGCCCATTCGCTGTTGGGGTAACGCTGATGAAGAAGATGAAAGGCGGAATCAGCCAGCACATCGCAATGGTCATTCGCCGCGCTGAGATGAACTGCCAAAATACAGCGGAAGAGTGCTTCCGCGATACGACCTTCTTTTGGGTTCGTTTTTGCATATTGAAGCGCTTCGCTGCAGAGAAATTCGGCGCCATCGATTCTCGCCAGCTTGTCCCACTCAACATCGGCTGATTTTCTCTCGTCCGGTGAAAGAAAAGCCGGATATTTCGGCGGCGGCACCGGAGTCGGAAGTGCGGTCGGCATTACAACTTGCGGAGTATTCTTTGGCGTCGGCATCGGCAGCGGAGGCGACATCGAAGTCCAGAAGTTGTCGCGCAGCGCGTCGGGTTGATCGAGCGGGGTCAGCCGTCCAAAGCCGGAATCCAGATACGGCCGCAGGCCGGGATTACGAAGCATCGTGACGGCAACTTCGAAGCGCCGCTGATTGGGATTCTTCGCTGCGGACCATGCTTCAAGCGATACTTTAAGTTGTGGCGCGAATTCCACGATCATCGGAATCATCTCGCGGGCAGCGCCTTCATCACCAAGTAGGACGGCCCTCACCCACACCGTCATCGCAAGGCGACCCCGCAGCGGCGGAGGCAGAATCGAGCTATGCGCCGCCTGCTTCAGGATGCCAAGCGGCATCCACGCATCGATCGCGTCAGTGTCGTCGCGATCGAGCATCGGAACCGCAGTCTCGCGTCGGAACTCTTGGGCGTCAGTGAAATCCTTGTCGAAATCGGGATCCGCAAGGAAGATAGATCCCTCGGCAACGATCGCGACCGGATATCGCAGGCCGTAGCGAAGAAACTCCTCTAGATTCGTCGCGAGCTTGACCCGCAGCGTAGCGAACGCGTTGTAAGCGGCGCGCATCAGAGGATCGGGTTTCGCCAAAATCGCATCGAGGCGCTTTTTCGCCTCGTCGTTCTTGCCCTGTTCTAGCAATATCCGATCGAGGTGATATTCGACCGTCAGATACGCGGGAGAATCCGGCTTGATGCCTCGCGCGGCGTCCAGCAACGGCGCAACTTCGGGATCGGAGCCGTGACTGGCCGCAATCGAAACGACCAGCCAAGGCAGCGATTTGAGGCGCTTCCATTTATCGATTGCGTGCGAGGGATCGGCGCCCCAAGCCGCGAGCCAATCGTCCAGATCCTCGGCCGGAAAGTCGCCTTCCCGCCGCGGCGTGCCGCATTTGTTGTAATTTTCGAGGTCCTGCTCGAGCGTCGCCGCATCGCCGCGCCGCATGATGGCGTGGACCGCATCGGCGTGGCGTGCCTCAGGATCGATACGACACCCGACAAAACCAAGCAGAGCCTTCGCAGAGGTCTTGAGGTCAGCGGGCGCGGCGCTCGCGACGATCGCATTGAGCTGCCTTTGTGCGTCGGCGAGCAGCGCCTTGTCGTTCTCCTCGCCCGATAGCGTCGCCTTGCGAATCGTCGCGCGCGCGACCAGATAGGGCGCGATTTCGCGCCATGGCGAATTGCGGTCGGCCCCAATCGCGTTGAAATCCTTGATCGCGGCGTCGAAGTTTTCGCCGTAAAACTCCGCCGCTGCGATCTGATAAGCGCGCTGCGCCTGCTCGAACGGCGTCGCATCCTTCAAGGCATCCGGAATATGCGGATTGTCCTTCGCGCCCGGACAATTCTCAAAAACTGTATCCTGGGCCTCGAGCCAGGCCTTGGCCTGCACGCTGGAGCCGCCAAACTTCGCGACCATCGTCGCAAGAGTCGCAGTTGCGGCGTGAAACGCGTCGTCATGGCAATTGCGGAATGACTCGAATTCTCCGGTGGGAGCAAACGAATCGAACTGCTCGAGCGGCGTGGTATCCGGGATTTGGTTGCGCGCCTGAATCCATAGGTCTTGCGGGGTGGTATCGGGCTGCGGCCACGCCGGCTTGCTCCAAATCGCGAGCATCACCTTTTGTTCATCAGGATCGAATCCGGGTCCCTCCATCCATCGATACGCGACGTAAAGATAGCTGCGGTCCCAGTTGGGCTGGATCAGTCCGAGATTTCCCGCGACGTACTTGTCAAGTGGAGGCTCAGGTTGGCCCTCCGCGACGAAAGAGACTTCGGACGACCACACTCCGCTGCCCGACGCCGCGCGCGCGACGACCAATACAGAAATCACGAGCGCAGCCGCGCAGGCCTTCGGCCGCCTCATCGAGTCACCTCGCTGGACACACCAACAAATTCCTGACGCGTCCAGGCGCGCGGTGAAAAGAGATAGATGCGTCGTCCGGCCGGCGTTGCTATCGAGGGTTCATCGAGCGCGATGCCGACACTCGCTCGGCTAAGCTGCGGCATGAAGTCGCCGCCCTGCTCCAAATACGATGCGATACCTGCGGTTTCCGGCCCCATCCGATAGAGCATCGGGACCGCCTCATCGATCGGAAGGTCCGCGATCCAATCATCGTGGATGCACCATGATGCCAGCGCGGCAATGGTCAACGGCATCGTCGCAGGCAGGCGTCGCCGCACATCAACCAGTACATCGCGATAAAAAGCCCGTTGCGAACGCGTCGCATCGAAGTCGATCTGGATGGCGGCGGGATTGAACACCATCAGCCGCGCGATCGCCCTCGCCGCAGCGGCACGTTGGGAGGCGGACAAGGCGGGACGGCGTCGCGCCTCGATGCGCGCGACCGCGATGACGACGGTATCGCGCGGCACCGCCAGCGGCTGCTGGCGTGGACGAACCGCAAACCCGTCGCCTTCGAGATAGATCGTCGAAGCGAGATAGGCGACGCCGACTCGATGCGTGTCGATGAAGCCAAGGTCCTCGCGCCTATCCCACGCCCATAGCATCAGGGGAGGGAAGCTTCGGAGCTCGCGCGCGCGCACGGACTGCCGGGACCGGATGCTGACCGATCCGCCAATCGCTATCGCTGCGCTCACCGCGCAAACTGCGAGACCAATACGCTTCACGGCGGGGCAGCATATCGCGACACCGAGATGGCGAAAACAGGCGCTGTTTCGAGGTCGCGGCTTGCCCCACTACCCCTTCCCTCAATCATTCAGCATGTCGCTTTTGCTCGTTGCCTCGTTCTTTGCGAATCATCACAATGGGGATAACGGTTTGTAGGAAATGCCGTCTTTTCGACGGCGGGGGAGTTTGCGATCTTGGCAATGCCGGCACCATCGAGGCCTCCTGCTCCATCGCGCAAGGTTTACTACGTGGCGCGCAGGTCCAACGCGCCGTTGATGGCGGTCGGCGTCGCGATCCTGGTCGCACTCGCCGCGGTCATTCATCATCCGCAGCAGGCCAGCGCGACGCGCGGTCCCATCCAGCGCCTGTACATGCCGATCAGCATCGATCCGGTCGACCTCGCGGAGAAGCTGCGGGCGGGAAAATTCGCCGAGGTCCAAACCGCTATCAAAACCGCGGAAGCCGCGGCGATTGCCGACCCGCGCTCCGAGTTGAACCTGACCTACGCGATGAGCATCTTTGCGATTCCCGATCCGGCCATCGCCGACCAGCTCAAGCAATGGGCCGCCGATTCGCCCGATTCCGCGATTGCGCATTGCGCTCGCGCGATTGCGTTGGATCAAGCGGCCGCGCATGCGCGCGGACATGAAGGCGGGCCTGCCTCGAGCATCCCGTCGGATGATTTCCTCGAAATGGAAAAGGACCTGAATCAGGCCGTGATGCAGGCCGACAGCGCCCGCTCGCTCGATCCGAACCTGATGAGTGCGTACCTGATCGCGATCGATGCGGCGAAGCTGGAATCCGATCCGGTCGCGATGGAAGAAGCGTCCAAGCGCGCGCTGACGAAGTTCCCGCTTAGCCTCCAGGTTCATGAAACATTGATCGCCTCGATGGCGCCGCGATGGGGCGGCTCGTACGATGCGATGGACAAGTTCGCCAACGAGTCGCAGGTGGGCGTCGCGCAAAATCCCCTGCTCAAGTACCTGCTTGGATTTCCTTCGCTCGAGCAGGCGAAGGATCTTCAGATCGACGAGAAGTGGGATCAGACGATCGCGCTGCTCAACCACGCGATCGAGGTGGGTGGCGACTGGGCGCCGTTTTATACCGCGCGCGGAAAATCGTTCTATCAGCTGAAGAAGTACGACGAGGCGAATGCCGACTTTCTTACCGCCAACGACTTGCTTCCGGACAAGGCGGAAAATCTGGAGATGATGGCGCTGACCTCGCATTTCCTGAACAAACCCAAAGATGCGCTGGGCTTCGCCAATCGCTATTTGAAGATTGGCGAATCCGACAAGGAAGTGGCCGACGTGCGCGAATGGGCGGTCTCGCAAATCCTCAAGCAATAGATTAAGTTCTCACTCCGGATTGTCTTTTCGTTTCTTCACTCGCCGCCCTCCTCTTGCGATCGACGGCTGAATTGGTAAAGAGAAAGCCACCAAACCGCCTCGCGTTGGATTGCATGGAGGAAGCATCGTGGCGAAAACCAAACCCAGCCTTGCCAAAGGTCGTGCGACATCCAAGTTATCGAACAAGTCATCGAAGCCGGCCAAGAAAGCCGTCGCGATTAAAACCACAGCGCGCACCGCATCGAAGGGCGCAAGCACGAAACGCGCGCCCAGCGCACCGCGCGAGAATCTCCCCAGCTACGCTCAGCTCCCGGTCCGCAAGGGCGCTCCCGCAGGTTCCGCATGGGGCGTGTTCGGCGATCAGGACGAAGTCGGTACCATCAATCTGCTGAGTCCGGCGCGTGTGGTGGCGGCGAAGAGTTCCATCCGCAGCGGAAAAACCTTCGCACTCAATCTGCCGATCGATGTTCCCAACCCGCCGCTGTTCACCCGCCAGGCGCATCGCCACACCATCAAGAATTTCGGCGGTGCGATGGAATTCGTGCTCGACGATTACCTCGACAACTTCTATCCGCAAGCGTCGTCGCAATGGGACGCGCTCTGTCATGTGATGCATCCAGTGATGGGCGCATACAACGGCGTGCCAAAAAACGAGATTACCGGCCGCGGAGGCACGCGGCTCGGCATCGACAACCTCGCGCGGCGCGGTATCGCGGGACGCGGCGTGCTGGCGGACATCGCGCGATACTATGAGAGCGCCGGCAAGAGCATCGACTACAGCAAGGCGGAATCGATTCCGCTGGAAGATCTCGAGGCCACACTGGCGCGCCAGAAGAGTCCGCTGCGCAATGGCGACATCCTGCTCATCCGTACCGGATGGACGCAGTTCTACTATGGGCTCAGCGATT
>DATGKG010000491.1:0-6227 GCA_035294805.1 Binataceae bacterium (SeqCode)
AATCTGCCGATCAACAGAAAATCGGCGTTGGCCGAACAGGTATAGATCGCGCGCGCGCCCCATACGCTGGTGGTGAAGCGGCCGAAATCGCGCACCGCCCATAGTCGCGGCCACGCCATCGTGAAGCGGCGATCGGTGACCCACAATGCGATCGAATACGCGACGATACGCGCCGCCAGTGCGCCCGGCAGGCTGTAGCGTGGATATCCCTCCAAAAGCAGAAGCAAGGCCGCGGCGAGAAAAATCATTTCCGCGAAGACTTCGGCGCTCGCGAGCGCGCCGAAGCGCATCTCGCGCCTGAGCCGCGCGTTGGCAACCATTGCGGTGCCCTGGCAGATCATCGGGATGCATAGCAGCCGGATGTACGGCTCGATCCCCGGCATCACCATAAAGCGCGCGACCAGCGGCGCCATGCCGTAGATCAGGCCCGCCATCGCGATCGACACCGCCACGCTGAGCAACCATCCGGTCGATTCATGCTCCGGGCGTAGCGTGCGGCGCTGGATGAGGGCTTCGGGAATTCCGTTTTCGATCGGGATCAGCGCGAAGTACATGACGATGAGAAGCACGCGGAAGATGCCGAAATCGTTGGGCATCAACTCGCGCGCGAGCACCACCATCCCGCCGACGCGGATGGCTTGCAGCGTCATTTCGGCAAAGACGTTGTCGCGCACGCTGCGCGCGAAGGCCTGCCACAGCTTGCCGTCGGCATCCGCCGATTGCGCGGGCTGCGGCGCCAGGAATTCCGGCTTCGCGCCGACATCGTCGAGCGGCGCGAGCGGACGCGCCGCTTCGGCTCCGGAGCGCGCGCTCACAGCCCCTCGCCGCGCAACAGGACAGGCACGGTGCGGGCCAGTATCTTGATGTCGCTGATTAGCGACCAATCCTCGATGTATTTCACATCGAGCCGCACCATGTCGTCGAACGACAGCCGATTGCCGCCGCTCACCTGCCATAGCCCGGTGATGCCCGGGACCGCGTCGAGACGGCGGCGATGCCATCCTTTGTAGAGTTCGAGTTCGTACGGCAGCGCCGGACGCGGGCCGATCAGGCTCATGTCGCCGCGCAGCACGTTGATGATTTGCGGAAGCTCATCGATGCGGTAGCGGCGCGTGATGCGGCCGACGCGCGTGATGCGTTTGTCATCGGTAAGCTTGAAAATTTTCTCGCCTTCGCACTCTGCGCCGCCGTTGGCCGCCGCTCGTTCGCCAAGCCGAATCCACTTCTTGACGTATTCGCGATGATCCTTGTCGCCCGCCGCACAGCGCATCGAGCGCAACTTGAGGAAGTCGAACTCCTCGCCGCGGATTCCGATGCGGGTCTGACGAAAAAAAACCGGACCGCCATCTTCGAGCCAGATCGCGAGCGACGCCAGCGCCAGCAAAGGAGCGGCGAGCACCATCAGAACCGAGGCCGCAAGCAGGTCGAAGCCGCGTTTGACGACAAAGTTGAGCCCTTCGATGTTGGAGCCGCGCAAGGTCAAAAGCGGCACCACGCCCATCATGTCGACCTTGAGTCCCGCCGGCGGCGCATTGAAAACCCACGGCACCAGCCACCATCGGATGCGATTCTCTTCGCACATCTCGATGATATCCTCGTGCTCGGAGCGCGCGGCGTCGGGCAACGCGATCGCAACTTCGAGGCACGGATGCAGCTTGGCGAGCTCGGTCAGATGCGAAAGGCCTGGCAGCACCGGCAGTCCGTGATACTGGCGTCCATCCGGCGCCTCGTCGATGAAACCGACCGGCTCATAAAAGGTCATCTCGCTGGAAATCTGATCGAAAAGGTAGCGGCCGACATCGTTAAATCCGATGACGGCGAGCGGAATTGTCATGCGCGGATTGGAATAGACGCGCCGCACCAAGTTGCGCGCGATCGCGCGGCCCAACAACACCGCCGGAATGCTGAAAACGTACGCCAGCGCGATGGTCAGGCGCGACCCGTCGAAGTGGAAAAAGAATCCCGCGATTAGCGACAGCACCGCGGCATAAGTGCAGCCGCGCACGACCGCGGCCGCTTCCTTAACCCCGCCGGCGCGCATCCGGTAGAGATCGCATGCGCGAAAGACCAAGACCCATCCGGCGACCACTGCGGCCACGCCGAGAAAGAGCAGACGGCCGTCGGTGCCGAGCAGGCGCGTCTCCTGCGCATGCGACGGGTCATGGATCGCGAGCGCCGCGCCGATAGCATTGAGCAGAGCTATCGCATCAACGACCGCGAACAGGGCCTTCTGTTTTCGAAGTTCGCCGGCGAACATGCTTCAACCACCACATGTGGGGGGGGGTTCGCATGCAGCAGTATCGCTCGGCCCGCCGGCGAACAGACTTGATTCCTTTTTCATAGTGTCGCGCACCACTTCGGCGACGCGCTCGACTTCGGCAATCGTGAGCGCAGGATGCATCGGGAGCGACAGCACGGTGTCCGCGATTCGTTCAGCTTCCGGAAAGTCTCCGCTCTTGTATCCCAGGTAACGGCACGCGGGCTGCAGATGCAGCGGGAGCGGATAATGAATTCCGCATCCGATGTTGTTCTCGAGCAGCGCCTGCCGAATCGCGTCGCGCTTGTCGGTGCGGATTACGAATAGATGATAGACCGACTCGTAGCCATCGGGCTCGTACGGCAGCGTCACGCCGCATCCGGCGAGGCGTTCGCAGTATGCCTTGGCGAGCCTGCGCCGCTTGCCGTTCCATTGATCGAGCTTCTCCAGCTTCGCGCGCAGGACGGCGGCCTGGAGCGTATCGAGACGCGCGTTGTAACCGATCTCCTGATGCGCGTAATGCGAGATGCGTCCGTGATCGCGCAGCGAGATGATGCGCGCCTTGAGTTCGTCGTTATCGACGGCGACTGCGCCGCCCTCGCCCCACGCGCCGAGGTTCTTGCCGGGATAGAAGCTGAACGCGCTCGCCGCGCTCATCGCGCCCGCGCGAGTGCCGTTGATGCGCGCGCCATGCGCCTGGCACGCGTCCTCGACCACGAGGGCGCCGAACTCTTTTGCAATCGCATTGAGCTCCGGCATTGCCGCCGGCAGACCATACAGATGCACCGGCAGGATGACGCGCTTGTGCGCCTTGCCGTTGCCGTTCGAGTGAGTTTCGAGATAGCGGCGCACCGCGTTGGGACTCAGGTTGCAGCTCTTCGCCTCGACATCGACAAACACGGGCTTGGCGCCGGTCTGGATAATACTGGCGGCGGTCGCGATGAAGGTCATCGGAGTGGTGATGACTTCGTCGCCAGCGCCGACTTCGAGCGCCATCAGCGCGAGCCGCAACGCATCGGTTCCCGAGCCCACGCCAATGACGTGGCGGACGCCGAGATAATTCGTGTACTCCTTTTCGAACGCCTCGACCGAAGGCCCGCCAATGTAGGCGGTATTTTTATGGATCTCCGCGAATTCGCGATCCACGCGGTCGCGAATCTCGTCGTTCAACGCGGCAAGATCGACAAACTTAATCTGCATTCTGGTTTCCCCTTTTCTCGGCCGTACCATTTTGCGCGAGCATCAACCTGCGCACCCGTGCGGGCTGGCCCGCGACGACTGCATGCGGCGGCACATCATGCGTAACCAACGCGCCGGCGCCGACCATCGCGCGCTCGCCGACCGTGACGCCGCACATGATGATTGCGCCGCTTCCGATCGAAGCGCCCGCGCAAATCCTGGTTTCTTCCAGTTCCCAATCGCTTTCACTCTGCACCGAGCCGTCACCGTTGACCGCGCGCGGATGGCGGTCGTTGATGAAAATCACCCCGTGTCCGATGAAGACGCCGTCTTCGATGACTACGCCCGAGCAGATGAAGGTATGACTAGAAATCTTGCACCGACTACCGATACGCGCCTGCTTCTGAACCTCAACAAACGCGCCTATGCGGGTGTCGTCCCCGATTTCGCATCCGTACAGATTCACGAATGGAGCGAGCCGCACATTGGCGCCGAGCTTTACGTCGTCGGCGACGCATACATTCGCGGGCAGATCGGAGCGGTTCATCCTCAGACCTCCGGACGCGCCACCGGCACCATCGCGCCGCCGTTCTTGAGCGACAGATTGGCCGCTTCCAGCACGCTCACTACGCGCAGCCCCGAAAGGCCGTCGCTGCGCGGCGTGGTGCCGTTACGAATACAATCGACGAAATGCTCGCACTCGCTCTTCAGCGGCTCGGACTCGTCGATACGCGGGATCATCACGTTGCCGTAGCGATAGGAGAACTGAAACTCGCCGAAGGTGTCGTAATACGGCGCGACATCGACGCCCTTGTCGTAGATGCGGATCTTTTCTTGCAGTGCGAGATCATCGTAGACCAGCATCTTTCTGGAACCGACAATGGTGGTGCGGCGGATCTTGTTGGGATCGAGCCAACTCACGTGGATGAACGCGATGACGTTGCGTGGGAAGTGCAACGTCAGCATCGCGACGTCCTCGATACCGCGCTTGTAGTGGCTCTGGCCCTGACAGCTGACGGCTTCCGGAATCCGCCCGCCCATCAGCATCAGGATGATCGAGATATCGTGCGTCGCGAGGTCCCATGCGACGTTGACGTCGTGCTGGATGAGCCCGAGGTTGGCGCGAATCGAGCTGATGTAAAACATATCGCCGAGTTCGCCCGACTCGATGATGTCGCGCATCTTTAGCACCGGCGCGCTGTATTCGAAGGTATGGCCAACCATCAGCACGCGGCTACGGTCACGCGCAATCCGTACCAGTTCGGAAGCTTCGGCAGACGACATAGCGAGCGGCTTTTCCACCAGCACATTTTTTCCGGCCAGCAAGGCTTTCTTCGCGAGCGGAAAATGGGTGCTGACGGGAGTCGCGATGACGAGACCCTCGATCTCACGATCGTTGAGCAAATCGTCGATGTTGCTGGAGCCTTCGACGCCGGCATACAAACCGCGTACGTGGTCGCGCCGTTTCGCATCGAGATCGCATGCGACCACGCGGCGCGCCTGTCCGAGCTGGTGAAGATTGCGGACCCAGTTGGGTCCCCAATAGCCGAGACCGACGACGCCGATACCGTCGATTTTGTACTTCGCGGTCTCGCGCGCGCTGCCGTCGCGACGAGCCAGGGCACCGTCTTCAGAAACGCCGGCATTACTGATTCTCAACACTTCACTCATGATCCGAGAAGTCTCCTCAGGGGTTTGGCAACCGAGCTGGTTGCGCCGTTTAGAACCACTCCGGCCACCGGCCGATTTGCCGCACGAAGCCCCGCGACCGTCGTCGCAAGTTCGCTGCGCTCGGTATAGCCAAAGCGAACTACCAACAAGATCGGATCGTTGGGCCGCGCCAGCGGAAGCATCCGGGCGTCGAGCCGGGGGACACCCAGATCGACCACCGCCGTCTGATAGCGATTGAGCAATCCTTCGAAATCCGCGAGCTGCTGCATCCGTTCGTCATCGCTGGAAACCGGGCAGCAGGTAGCAAGGTCGAGCCGCGGCCATTCGGTCGAGCGAATCTGGAGCGAGCCATCGAGGACTAGCTGCGGACTTGCGCTGCCGGGCGGCAAGAAGGTGCGATGCAGGCTGGGATGGCGCAGGTGCGCATCGACGCATATGGTGCGCAGTCCGAGCCGCTGGCTCAAATCGATCGCGAGCGCGGAGGCGATGGTGGTTGCGCCATCACCCGGGCGGCATCCGCTGATCAGCAGTCGAACGGAAGTATCGATCACGGCCAGCGGCGCGAGTTGTTCCGCCAGTCGGCGAATCGCCTTGGAACGCGCGACCTTACCCGGCGCGTCCTCGAAGATCGGCAGCGGAACCAGTTGCCCAAAACTTTCGGACGCACCATCGCCATTGGGCGCACTGCCGACGTAATCGATCGCCAGCTTGGCCCGCGAAGCCTGTTCGATCAGGCTGCGATTCATCGCCTCGTGGTACTTGCTCACAGAGTCACTCGCCCTCGTCCTCGTCGTCGGTGGTCTGATGTTTGGCTAGACGTACGGCGGATCGTTTGGATTTGGTGGTTGCGACCGAAATACTCGGAGATGGCGCAGCGGCCGGCTCGCTGTCGTCGGCCGCGGCCGAATAGTCCGGAACCGCAATCGGCGTCGTCGAATTCCCTGCGCCGTCGGATGACATGAGCGCGGATTGCGGCAATATCAGGGTCTGGTCGCGCACGCCGCTCCCATCGGTAGGCGACGGATGATGGTTCCATTTGCTGAAACGCGGACCAATCGCCATCAGCACGATCACGATGCATGCGAGCACCGCGGCGACCGCAGTGAGCCCGGGATTCCAC
>DATGKG010000492.1:0-13563 GCA_035294805.1 Binataceae bacterium (SeqCode)
CGCCATCCCGATTTCCAGGTTGCGGATCAGCGCCTCGCCACTGACCAGAAAGCTGTCGGCGAGGACGTACCATGGTCCGACGGCAATCTTTTCCGATTTGATGAGCCTCGCGAGGCGCGCGCGATTTTCCGGCCGAATTTCCAGGTAGTCGTCGAGCACGATGGTCTGCCCGTCGAAATGAAAATGGGGCAGCTTACTGGATTCGACCAACGGCAGCATGCGATCGGTCATCGCCACCAGCCGCGCGCGCATTTGCTGAAACGGCTGATACCACTCGCGATCCCAATGCGTATGGACGACGAAAAATAACTTATCCATCTTCTTGTCTGATCCCGCCTTCGTTTAGGTAGAAAGGCCGGGGGTTTAGGTCGGTCTTGTCGGTCTACGCGGAATCAGCACCTTGCGCCGCAGCATCATGATGGTCTCATTGCGCTGATTGAAGCCGCGCGTTTCGACGTACACGATGCCGCGATCGTTTTTGCTCGTCGAGGGCGTCACTTCGAGCACTGTCGTCTCCGAATACAGCGTGTCGCCCGCGAATGTAGGCCCCGTATGCCGTGCCGATTCGTATTCGAGGTTGGCGATCGCGGTCTCGCTGATGTCCTTGACGCTCATGCCGACCACGATCGCGAGCACGAGCAATCCGTTGACGAGGCATTTGCCGTGCTGCGAGTTCGCCGCGTAGGCGGCATCGAAATGGATCGGGTTGGTGTTCATCGTGAGCAGGGTGAACCAGGTATTGTCGACCTCGCTAATGGTGCGTCCTGGCCAATGCTTGAAGACTTGGCCGGGAACAAAATCCTCAAGGTAGTTACTCATGACTTGTCCATCACTTCGCGAATTTTCGCTTCCAGGCCTTGGATCCATTCGTCGAACTCGGCATCGCGCTCGACGACAACCTCCAGCTTGCCTGCCTTGTCGATACTGACGCGCCCGGGATTCTCAGTGCGCAGCGGGATCACGATCGCCTCGCGCGAAATGCCCATCGGTTCGATGATCGCGAAAATTCTTTCGATTTCCTTCAGCGTTACGGCTTTCAGCACTGCATCCCTCGTGTGCGGCGGCTTCGCTACTCTTTTACATAGGGCGCGCGCGACGTAACCTCAACCTTAGGCACATCTCTACGAGAGAATCGCGAAGCCGCTGCGCAGCGGCCCTCGCGTAGCCGCCGAGGCGGAGCGCAGCGGAGTCCGAGGCGAATTTTACAGAAGTCGAGCGAAGCGTAAGCGAGGGAAAAACTAAAATGACGGGCACGATCAAGAAAGTGATTAAAGATAAGGGCTTCGGCTTCATCACGCCCGACGACGGCAGCGACGAGGTATTCTTCCATCGCTCGCGGCTCTCGCCCAAGGTCTATTTCGAAGATTTGCGCGAGGGCGAGCGCGTACAATTCGATGTGCGTCCGGGGGAAAAGGGACCTCAGGCGTTCAACTTGCGCCTCGGATAATTTTTCCCGCGCCTTCGCACATTTCGGAAATGACGCCTCTCTACCGGACCGTTTCCATCGCATTTCGCGCGCTTCAGATGATGTTCTGGGGCGCTATCGGTTTCAGCATATTTTGCGGATGCCTCGTCGTTGAGAGCCTCCACGAGCGCCGCCTGACGAAATCCGCGGCGATGCGTGCGCTCGCCCGCGCGACGCGCATTATGCTCGAGGGTCTCGGCGCTACTTTCGTCAAGGTCGGCCAGATCATGAGCACGCGGCCCGACCTGCTGCCTTCGGAAATCATCGCGGAGCTGGTGCTGCTGCAGGAGAATGTGCGGCCGTTCGCCAGCACACAGGCGCGCCGCATCATCGAAGAGGACCTGCGCCGTCCACTGATGGAGATGTTCGACCACTTCGATGCGACACCGATCGCGTCGGCCTCGGTCGCGCAGGTTCATCGCGCGCGGCTCAAGGGCACCGGTGCGCCGCTCGCGATCAAGGTCCGGCGTCCGTCGATTGCGCGATGGGCCGAGCTCGATCGCTCGATCATCCTCGGGGTCGCGCACGCGCTGGAACTGATTCCTTCGATGCGGATGGTTGCACCGGTCGAGTCGGCGCGCCAGTTCTGCGACGCGATTGGCCGCCAGCTCGATTTTCGGCGCGAGGCGGCCAACAACCTGCGCTTCCGCGCCAACTTCACGGGCGAGTCGTACGTGGTCTTCCCGCACGTCTACGAAAATCTCTCCAGCGAGCGCGTGCTGACGATGGACTTCGTCGAGGGCTATCGTGACAGCGAACTTGGGGCGGCCGGAATCGATCCGAAAAAGGTCGCGGGCCTCGGCATGCGGGTATTTTGCAAGATGACCTTCATCGACGGCTTCATCCACGCCGACCTGCATCCCGGCAACATCCGCTTCATGCGCGATAACCGCATCGCGCTGTTCGATTTGGGATTGACCGCGGAGCTGACCGACGAAGACCGCCTGATGTTCGCGCAGACCATGTTCTACATGGCCAATGGAATGGGCCCCGAGCTGGCGCGCCAGATGTACGATCTGACCCAGCATCGCGCCGATATCGATTACGTGGCGTACGAGCGCGAGATCAGCGAATACCTCGCGCGGTTCGTCAATCAGCCGCTCGGCGAGATCGAGATGTCGCTTGCGATCGGAAAATTTTTCGACATCTATCGCCGCTACGGTATGCGTCTCGACGGCCGCTATACGGTGCTCAACGTCTCGATGATGGTATGCGAGGGGCTGGGCAAGAAGCTCGATCCGAGCCTCGACATCACCAGTGAGGCGAAGCCCTTTCTTCAGGCCGCGCTCGCGCCGGCGAGCAGGACAGCCGCCGGCTCCCGATAGCCGGTTCCTCTCCGGCGTTTTTCCGCGGGAGAGGAAGCAAGAAAAAGGTCTATCTTCCTCTCAGGCGCGGGTCACCTTCGCGGAGGCAAGCAGCGCGAAGATCCTGGACGTGACGCGCCGCACTCGGAATGTCGTGCGATGCCCACTGCGCATCGCCTCGCCTTCTCATCTGTGCATCGAGGCAGTCGTCGTACTTCGCGAACTTCTTGAGCACCTGCCATTTCTCGCATGAGACGGGACGATGGTCTTTGATACACATCGGAAAGGTACCGTCGGGACCCAGCAGCGGGATAGCGAGGAACCACGCAGCCAGCACGATCGCGAGCCGCGTGCGAGGCGGATTCATCTCAACTTCAATGGCAACCGCAACCGCCGCCGCAACATCCGCCGCGAGGCGCGCTGAGCGCCGCGCCGAGGCCGTTGGCGCTCATCGCTTCGGAGGCCGCCGATGCGCCGTTGCCGTTGGAGCGCGCCGCGAAGGTGGACATCTCGCGGCTGAGCTGATGGCCGTTGCAACGGGGGCATTCGGCGTCGTCAGGATGACCGGGGCGCACGAACGCCTCGAACGATACTTCGCAGTCGCCGCATCGATATTCGTAAATCGGCATCGCGCGAGTTACTCCTCAATTGGCTGCGCGTATTCGACCAGCACGCCGCGCGTCGCCTTGGGATGCAGAAAGCAAATCATGCCCGCGAGTCCGGCGCGCGGTTTCTGATCGATGAGCTGAATTCCTTTCGCGCGCGCGGCTTCGAGGTCGCCGGCGACACCGTCGCTCTCGAAACATACGTGATGGAGCCCACCGCCGCGCCGCGCCAGGAATTTGCCGACGCCGCCGTCGGGATTGATTGGCTCGAGCAGCTCGATCTCGCTCCCGCCGGCATCGAGCAGCGCCGCCTTGACTCCCTGATCGACGACGGTCGCACTCTTTATGAACTCAAGTCCCAGCGTGTCGCACCAGAACTTGAGTCCCTCTTCGAGGTTCTGCACCACCACGCCGACATGATGAATCCGCTTCAGCATCGCGCTACCTGGAGGCCTGGCGGTTGAGACACAGCTTGGTCTGAAGGGCGTTCCACTTCGCAGCCATCTCAGGCGATCCAAGCCCCGGATGCTCGGCGCGCGTCTGCGCCAGCTTGGAGCATGCGCCTTGAATGTTGCCCTGCTCGGAATAAATCTCGGCGATGTTGTACTTGGCCTCGTACCATTGGTTGTCCGATTCGGCCGCAGTGCTCTCGACGGTGGTCCACAGAGTAACCGCGTCCTTGAGGTCATGCTTGGACTGCGCGATGCGCGCGAGACCGGCGTTGGCGTCAGGCGATGCGGCATCGGCCTTCACGACCTCATGGAAAATCGCTTCGGCCTTCGGCTCCTGTCCGGTCGCCATATAGGCCTGTCCGAGAATCGAGAGCGTGCCGGTCAGATTCTTGGGCTGCATCTTCTTGGCCGCGACCATGTCTTCGAAATAGGAGTAGGCGGTCTCGGTCAGCTTGGCATTCTGCAGATAGCCCTTCTGATCGCCGGCGGCTTGCTGGACTTGCGCCTGCTTCCAGAAGTCGATGCCGAGCGTCTTGATAAGGTCAGAGTTCGCGGAGTTGCCCTTGTTGCGCTCGAGGAATGCGCTCAGGTCGCGCTCGATATCGTCATAGCGGCCCAGCGTGTTGAGCGCCTGTAGGCGCCACTCGAAGACATCCTGGAACTTCTCGCTCATGCCGGGATATTGCGGCTCGAAGTTGTTCAGCAGTCCCGCGATATCTTCGGCATCCTGCTTGGTCTGGTTGGGACTCTGGATGAGACCGGCGAGCATGTACTTCGCGCGGCCGGTGGTATCGCGCACATACTTCTTCTGGGTCGGGGTGGGCGCGGAGCGCTCGGCCTCCGGGGCATCCTTGATGGTCTCGCGCAGGAGCGTTATCGCGTCCTTACGCAGGTCGGTGGCGTTGGCGGGTGCCGCGCTCTTACCCTTGTTGTCCTTGCTGCTGGCGGCGACCAGTGCGATGTAGTTGCATTCCGCAGCATTGAACTTCGCCGCGAAGCCGTACTCGCCGCCGTTCACGTCCTGATAGATTTTGGCGGCGTTGACGTAGTCCTTCTGCTCCTGCAGATGCTCGCCTTCACGGAAACGGATTTCGTTGGAGTATTCGCCGTGCGGATACTTCTTCAGATAGTCGTCTCCAGCCGCCAGCCACGCGCTCTGCGCTTGCGCATTCTTCATCCCGCTCGCTTCCCAGGTTCCGCGCGGAAGCTTATAGCGCATATAGCTGGCCCATTGCGCGTCGGGATTGCTGGATGACTTGGCGAGGTCGTTCAGGATCGCCTCGACCTGCCCCATGTTGTGCTCCTGGAAATAGATATCGGCCGCGAACTTGTAGTCCTTGGGATACTTGCCGCTGCGCGCCGCCTCCAGGTAGTACTTGGCCGCCTCGCTCGGATTCTTTTTGGAGAGGAGCACGTTGGCGAGCAGATGCTCCTGGAAGGGATCTCCCGAGTTGCCCAGTTCCTCGACCGGATTGTGGCTGTACTTCGCGATACCGGAGACCGCGATCGCCCATCCTTCCTTGTCTCCCTCCTTGCTGCGCGCCAAGTCCACGATCTCCTTCAGATACTCGGCCTTCTTGCTCGGGTTGGCATACATCGCGGCGAAGGTGGTTTGCAGCTTGAACAGCTCGGCGCCGCCGGTGTTGCCGAGACCGCCGCTATACTTCTGCGCCTCGTTGGCATTGCCCATCGCGGCGTAGGTGGTCGCGAGGCCCTGCTGCGCCGCCTTGTATTGCTGCGTCGCGGAACCCTCGCTCATGATCTGCTTAAAGTCTTCGATCGCTTTTTGATATTCGGTCTTGTCGTATTTGCCAAGTTCGCGCTCGCAGTAGGCCCGGCCCAGCACGTTCTCGCGCACCAGGTTTGGATCCGGCATCGCGAGGCTGCTCTGCGTGAAGTCGTCGATCGCCTGATTGAGCAGCTTCTTCGCGCGTTCGGGCTGGTCGGTATAAATGGTCGAGGCGCCCTGGAATCGCAGCCACGCCAATGGATATGCCGCGGCTAAGGCAACCTGCTCGGGGGCCGTGTAGTCGCACTGGCCACCATTATCAATCTGCTCGATGCAATCGTCCTTCTTTTTCGCATAGGTCTCGTGCAGCCGCGACAGCATCGATTCGAGCCGCTCGTACGCCGGCACGAGCTCAGCCTTGTTTACCTTCGGGCTGGAAGATAGCTGCGCGAAAGTCTTTTCGGCGTTGTCGAGCTTCTCGACCGCCGACTGCGCTTGCGAATCGCTGCTCAGCGCACCGCTCATCTGCGATTCGATCGCACTAAGTTGGTTGTTGAGTTCGCTTTGCGCCCAAGCGCCGCTTGCGCCCAGCGCAAGAAAGGCCCCAATGACGGTTGCGGCGGCGAATCGGCGAAGCGTGATGGATGAAGTCATGGTCTCTAAATCCCCTAAGCTCTCGAGCGGGACACGGAATTTCGGCGAACAGCGCCTCGGCCCGTCCTTTTAAGTAAATCCCAGTAGTCGCATAACCTCAATGATTTCGGCAAGCGACGAAACGCGTGCGACGGGATGCACGACGGCAGCCGCCCCGATGGTCCCCATATCTATAAGGATCGGATGAAGTCCGGCCTCTTGCGCGCCGCGAACATCCATTGCGATGGAATCGCCGATGTGCGCCGCCTCGGACGCATCGACCTTCAGCGACGCCAGCGCGGTCGCGAAAATCTCGCGCGCAGGCTTCGCGTATCCGGCTTCCGATGAAATCGTGACGGTGTCGAAGAAATCCCGCAGTCCGAGCCCATCGAGGATGCGATACAAGCGCCAATCGAAGTTCGAGATGATGCCGAGCTTGAGGTTGTCATTCTTCAGACGCCGCAGAACTGACTGCGCCTCGGGCAGCGCCTCCCAACTCGCGGGATTGCCGAAGTAGGCGAACAGCTCATCGAAAAAAGCGCCGAAGCTGTCGAACTCGCCCAATCCCTCGAAGCTGCGGCGCACGAGGCTGTACCACCATTCGCGTTCGAGGCGGCGGATTTCATCGGCATAGCGGTGCGGACCGAACGCAAGCCCCGGCGTCGAAGCGAAGGCGCGGCGGAATCCCGCGCTGACGGCGGCGTCATCGGCATGAAGTCCGTGATCCCTCGCGATGCGAGCGTAGGTATGACCGACCGGTTCTCGCGCCTCAAATAGCGTTCCGGCCGCATCGAAAAAGATTGCCTTTAGCATCAGGACGCGCTGGCGTGAACTAGATACTGTCCCAGACCTGGATAAGGGTGCCGAAGGCCGACCGTGGCGAGATGTAAAATTCGCGGTCGCCGCGCCAATCCTTGCCCTCGTCGACGATGCGGATGCCGCCGGCCTTTAGCCTCTCCAGCGTCGAGTCGAAGTCCTTCAGATTGATCGTCATATGATGGAGGCCTTCGCCGTACTTCTCGATGAACTTGCCGACGAAGTCGTTCTTCGCGCCCGCGCCCGGACTCTGGACGAACTCTAGCTTGAATCCCGCGATGTTCAGGTTGCCGAGCACGAAGCCCTCCGACGCCAGATGCGGGTCGCGTCCGATGGTCGCCGGAAAGTAGCGCAGGAAGAAATCGTAGGCCTTGCGGATGTCCTTCACCGCCATCGAGACGTGATCGAAGCGGGCGCGGCCATCAGATGCCGGCGGCGGTTTGGGCTGGTCGAAATTCGGCACCTGCCAGAACTGGATGAGCGCACCGAACGCAGAGCGCGGCGAAATAAATGCGGTCGCCGATCCGTCGGGAAAGGTCTGCTCGTCGACGATGCGCACGCCGTCGCGCTTCATCGCATCGATGAGCGGCTTCAGATGGTCGACCTCGATCGATAGATGATGCATCCCCTCGCCATGCTTATCGATGAAGCGGCTGACGAAGGTTTTCTCGCCTGGCAGATCCTCGATCATCTCGATGGCAAAACCGCCCAGCCATAGATCCTGCCAATAAAAGCTGCCACTGACCTGATCGTCGCGATGCTTCTCGTTGCGCAAATGTGTCGGGAAGTAGCGCTGGAAAAATTCGTAGGCGCGGTCGATCGACCTCACCGCGATCGACACGTGGTCGAAGCGCATCCGGACCCCTTCAATCATGTGGAAACAGGCTCCTTAATTCGAAGAAAGCAGACCAAATCATTTTTCGCTGGCGGAGTCGATAGGACTGTCGCCTACTCGCGCCCCATCGGGCTGAAGCGATTGAGCAGCGTGAAGAGGTTGCGAACGATGAGCGGCCATCCGTTGCGGATCTTGCCCGAATAAACCTGCATCGATTGGCCGGCGCGCGAAAGCCGGGGCACGTCAAAGAAATTCGAGCCTCGCGTCGACGCTGGTGTGATTGACATCGACAACAATATAGCCGCCGCCCTTGAATGGCCCCGCGTTGAGCACCTGCGTGCGTCCGATCGAATCGACCGCCGCCGATTCGTGGATATGACCGGAAATGCACACGTCGGGCTGATGCTCCTCGATGAAGCGGCGCGCGGCTGGCGAGCCCACCGCCTTGCCACTCACTATCCGATCGCATTTCGTTTCGAATGGGGGCGTGTGACAGACCATGATGAGCGGGCGCACCGCGCGCACCGCCTCGTAGCCTTGCGCGAGCGCGGCGTAAATCTCGTCCTCGGTGAACTCGCTCGGCGTTTTGAATGGCGTAAGGTTAGAGCCGCCGCATCCGAAGAAACCCACGCCGTCTATGATCGTTCCCTTGCCATGCAGCGCTATGCCTTCGCGCTCGAAATATGGAAACGTCTCGCGCCGGTCGAGATTGCCCGGCACCGCGAGGACGCTCTTGCAGCAGGCGCGGACGTCGTCGAGTACCTTTCGGGCGTCATCGATACCGCCGAAGTTGGTTAGGTCCCCGGCGACAATCGCGAGGTCGCACTCGCGCCATACCTCGTTCATCCGCGCGAGGTTACGGGTCGCCATATGCACATCGCTTATGGAAACGATTTTCATGGCATCAGTGCTCAAGGTTAGCGAAACCTGGGGCAACCGCCTAGCGCGCCCGGATCGGCAGGCATAGCAACCACGGCACACCTGCCCACTTTCGACACGCTGTCAGCAGCTAAGTCACGCTGATAGGAATTGCTTACAATTTGTTTTGTCGCTATTATAACCGTTGGACTGGTTGGAAACACCAAAAGGGAGGGCACGGGGAATGGATTTCATAACCAAGACATTCGTCAGGGCTCTGAACTGGCATCGCGGTCAGACCATGACCGAGTACGCGCTGATTCTCTCGGCGGTCGCGGTAGTCGTGTTCATCGGCTATCAGACGATGGGTACCAGCATCACGACGCTACTCACTTCGGTCGACACCAACCTGTAGCCGAGAGGCACTCTTCCCCGCGGCAATGGAGCATGGGAATCTATTCCGCGGGTGAAGTTGCATGACCAATTCGCGTTCGTGCTGGTGCGGCCGAAATCGGCCGGCAACATCGGCTCGGCGGCGCGCGCGCTGAAGAACATGGGCTTCGGCGACCTGCGCCTGGTCGCGCCCACGGTCTCCTCGAAATCCAACGCCGCGCACTCGATGGCGGTCCACGCGGGCGACGTCCTTGCGCAGGCGAAAACCTTCGCAACGCTGGGCGCGGCGGTCGAAGATTGCCATCTCACGGTCGGCACCACGTGTCGCGGCGGACTTTATCGCGAGGCGGTGCGTCCACTGCACGAGACCGCGCTCGACCTCGCGGAGGCGTCAAGCGCCAATCGCATCGCGATGATCTTCGGTCCCGAGGACACCGGACTGACCAACCGCGAGCTCAAATTCTGCCAGCAGCTCATCACGATTCCGGCGTCTCCCGATTATGCGTCGATCAATCTCGCGCAGGCGGTCATCCTATGCGCTTATGAACTCCGGATGGCGCTCGCATCGGAACCGCGCGCTTCATCGGAGCCGCGCCAGTTTGCGGGTGCAGCAGATGTTGACGCCGCGATGGAACGAATGAAGCAGGCACTTCTCGCGATCGGATTCCTGCCCGAGGAAAATCCCGAGCACATCATGTTCGCGCTACGCGGCGTCTTCGGACGCAGTGGGCTGACCTCGCGCGAGCTGGAGATCATCAACGGCATTGCGAAGCATACTAAATGGGCCGCCGAGGGTGGGCATGAGACGCTGGCCGCCAAACGCGCCGCCGGTAAGAAGTTACGATAGGCCGTTTGCGCACCCGCTCGCCTTCCTGTGATGCGCTCCGTCACCTATGATCGATCTTCCGCTGGAGGACTCTTATGCCACTTAGCGCGCGCAATCATCTGAAGGGTGAGGTCACCGAAGTCGTACTCGGAGTCGTCGCCGCGCTGGTCGTGGTAAAGGTCGGCAACGACGTCATCGAGTCGGTCGATGAAAAGGGTGCTCGCGCCACTTACGATGGCGTTGCGGCCAGCGAAATTCTTTATCGTGTCGGCGCGCCGTTGGGCAAGGAGCTGCGCGGGCAGAAGATGGCCTTCTACATGCTCGTGAGCGGCTCGGACGGCTACCATGCGGTGTACGCGATTGCGGAGGTCGATCCCGCCTTCACCGATCGCATGGTTGCTCACATACCGACGCGACGGTAAGTATCTATCCTCGCAGGAAGGACCTTTTCGCATCATCGCGCCCGGCGAGAAGCGTTATGCGCGATGGGTCCGCAACGTCACGTCGTTAAGCGTCAGACGCGCCGAGCAAATCGATGGCCTATCAATCCTATGAATTTCACGGCGTGCGCATCCTCGAATGCGACGCCGAAGGCGAGCCCATCCGCAACAATCGCGCGCTCAACGACCTCATCAGCACAGCTTGGGAGCATCGCGCGAAGTGGATCGTGCTTCCGGTCGCACGGCTCGGCGACGATTTCTTTCGGCTCAGCACCGGCATCGCGGGCGAGGTGGTGCAGAAAATCGTGCAGTATCACTTGCGCCTCGCGATCCTCGGCAACATCTCGCGCTATGTCGAGGAGAGCACTGCGCTGCGCGACTTCGTACGCGAGTCGAATCGCGGCACGCAATTTTATTTCGTGACCAATCGCGAGGAACTCGAGCAGCGTATCGCGGCGCAAGCGGGTTGACGACGACCACTCCCGCCCATAACTTCGATCGTATGAGTCGCGCGACGCAACATCTTTCGGCGTCCGCAGCCTTGCGGTTCAAGTTGCAAGCTCTGGTCGGATTGCTGCTCCTTTCGACCTTCGCGCTCGCGCTGCATGTTGAATCCGCGCGCTATGAGCAGCCGCTCGCATTCGCGGGCGGTCACATCCTCCATGGCGATTTGCGGCCCGATACCGGCGACGCGCCCACGAAAGTTGTCGCGCCGGCGGTCAGCGTGCTTCCTGCAATCCTGCTCTCGATGCTGGTCCTCGCGAGATTGCCGCTGCTCGCCTCGCGCGCAGACGACTTCTCCGATCGACGCACTCGCCAAAGCTTGATGCGATATCTGGCGCGACTCTTCCGCGCCCCTCCGCGTCTGCTTCCTCTCGTCAGCTAGCCACATTCGATTCTTCACGCGCGAGCCTCGCGCATAGCAAAGCCACTTCGGAGCGGGCCGCTGCGGCGCCGTTTCCGCCTTGGCGCTTTTTGGGAAATTATCATGACGGATACGCAACCTTCGCGAGAAAATCATCACTTCGAAACTTCACGATCGCTTCATCGGCCGAGCCTCTATGGAGGTCTCGCGCTGCTGATCCTCTGGTTCGCATACGCGATCTTCCTGATCGCTTCGAGTCTGGAATTGCCCGATGGCGGCGAGGCGCTCAGTCTGCTCGCGGTCGGCGGCGTGATGTTCGCACTCGGATGGGCCGCGGTGCGAATCGGCGCTCATCTGATGAATCGCCTACATCGTCGAATCGTCTCCGGCTGATAGGGACTCGCGGTGAATTCGGCCTCCTTTCCGCATCTCGACGTCGCCGCGAAAATCGCGTTGGCGCTGGCAGTCGGACTGTTCGTCGGGCTGGAGCGCGAATGGGCGCAGAAGGAGGTCGGGGTGCGCACGTTTTCCATCGTCGCGCTCTTCGGCACCCTGACCACCCTCTTCGATGCGCAGCTGATGCCGGAGGCGCTGGCGGGAATTTTCCTGCTCCTCATCCTGCTCAACGTGCAGAGCCTAATGCGCGATGGCTCGCTCGAGATGACGACCTCGGCATCCTTGCTGGTGACGTTGATCCTGGGCGCTTTGATCGGCGCGGGGCATTACTTCACCGTGGTCGCCTCCGCCATCCTGATGACGATGCTGCTGGCCTGGAAGGTCAGCCTGACGCGCTTCGCCGGCGGGCTTCAGCCCGGCGAAATTCGGAGCGCGGTGCTGCTCGGCCTGTTGAGTTTCGTCATCTACCCGCTATTGCCGGATCGCTTTGTCGATCCGTGGGAGCTGCTGAATCCGCGTCAGGCCTGGGTGATGGTGGTCGTCATCGCCAGCCTCGGCTTCGCCAACTACGTGATGCTGCGGCTGTACGGCATGCGCGGCAGCTACTATTCGGCGTTACTCGGCGGGTTGGTGAACAGCACCGCGGCGGCGACGGAGCTCTCGACGCTGTTTCGCGGCGCGCAAAATTCCAGCTCGATGGTGATCGCGATCGTGATGGTGACCAGCGTCGCGATGTTCCTGCGCAATCTAGTCATCCTGGCGATTTTCGCACCGTCGGCGGTCGGCTCCGCGATGCTTCCGCTCGGCGCGATGACGTTCGCCGCGCTGCTCGCGGTTTGGAAGTATCGCTCGCGCGCCACCACTGCGACGCCACAATTGCAACTCGCGTCGCCGGTCTCGCTGCCGCACGTGCTGGAGTTCGCCGCGATCTTCGTCGCGCTGTCCGCGTCAGGCATCCTCGCGCAGCGCTACTTCGGCGCGCTCGGAGTCAGCGCGCTCAGCGTGCTCGGCGGTTTGGTGAGCAGCGCGAGCACGACGGCCACCGCCGCAGCGCTCGTCGCGGGCGGGAAAATTAGCGCGGGAAGCGGCGGGATGGCGGTGGTGCTGACCTCGATGGCGAGCGTATTCGTCGACCTGCCCATCGTGTGTCGCCAGATCGGCGAGCGCTCAGTATCGCGCCGGCTGGTGATCGCGTCGGCGGCGGTCATCGGCATCGGATTCGCCGTGATGATGGGCGTTCATTTGTACGGCGGCAGCGAATTGATGACGCATTGGCGGTCAAATTTCCGTCCTGCCCCGAATCCCTGGCGTGATCGGCCTGCGCATGCCTTTGCGGCGCGGTTGAACTCCAATCTGACTGCGATAAGCTGAAATCGTCAGTTTTTAAATGGGCGAGTTGATCCATATCCGGGAAAAGGCGCTGCGGCGCGATATCGCCCGCAGCCATGCGCGCGATCGCGACAGCCTCAGGCGCGCGGTTGACCTCATCAAGCGTAACCTCCACGCCACTGCGGTCGAGATCGTCGATGCTCCCGCGCCTGCGCAGCCACAATTGCTCGACCGCGCCGAGAAGTTCATCGCGCTGATTCGTTACGGGATGCGGATGCTCGGCGAAGACGGCGACGATCAGGATGCGCGAGTCTTCCTCGACGAGACATGAGCGACGGCGACGGGATCAATCTGCGCATCACCGGCATCGAGCCGGGACCCGAGGTTGCGGGTGCGCGATGGATTAAGATTCAAACCACGCGCGGACCGATACCGATGATCCTGCATCCCGCGGCGGAGCCCGGGCGCGCCGCGCTATGCGTCAGCGGCGCGATCGGCGGCTACGACGGTCCCGCGACATTGTATGCGCGGCTCGGGCTGGATTTGCCGAGGAAGGGCATCAGCATTGCGCGGGTGAACTATCGGATGCCGAATGAGTTCGGCGAATGCGTTCTCGA
>DATGKG010000493.1:0-5348 GCA_035294805.1 Binataceae bacterium (SeqCode)
GACGACCTCCATCGCCAGGCCGGACAGAAGGCGCTCGCCGAGATTCATGGCAACTGGAAGCTGATGCGATGTCTCGACTGCACCTCGCGCTTCGATACCGGCGAAATCAGCCTCGAAGTGCTGCCGCCCACATGCCCCAAGTGCGGCGGCATGGTGAAGAGCGATACGGTTTCGTTCGGCGAACCGATCCCCACCGATGTTCTGATCCGATGCCAGGATCACTCGGCGCGCGCCGATTTGGTGATTGTTGCGGGGACATCGGCGACGGTGTATCCCGCGGCAGGCTTCGCGATCGAGGTGAAGCAGCGCGGCGGCGTGCTGGTCGAAGTGAACCTCTACGAGTCGGAAATTACGCCGTATTGTAACGTCAGCCTGCGCGGCGGATCGGCGATTGTGCTGCCGCGGCTGACCAAGGCGATTTCCGAGCGGCGTCGCGCGAAACTCTCATAACACTTATGCGTTCGCGCGTACGCACCTGCTACAGTTTGTAATGCCGAGAGTGCGCCGGACGATCGCTGCGCTTTGCGGAGAGGAAAGTCCGGGCTCCATAGGGCAGGATGGCCGTTAACGACGGCGCGGAGCGATCCGCGGAAAGTGGCACAGAAAAAAGACCGCCCGCAAGGGTAAGGGTGAAATGGTGGGGTAAGAGCCCACCGGCGCGCGGGTGACCGTGCGCGCATGCCAAACCCCATCCGGTGCAAGGCCAAATAGGAGGGTGAGCTGCCCGCTCGCAGTCCCTCGGGTTCGGCCGCACGAGCCGGCGAGCAATCGCCGGCCTAGAGGAATGATCGTCGCCCTGAGAAGGGAACAGAACCCGGCTTACAGGCGCACTCCGGCATTTCAGGGAAACCACAGAGGGACAGAGACGCAAAGATAGGAAAAGAAAATTCTCGGCGCGCGGAGTCCGAGCCGTGCGACGTCCTAACTCCGTGCTTCTGTGTTTCTGTGGTTCTGCCTGGATTTCTTCAGCGTAATCGGCGTGAGCAAACAGTTCGCTACCCGCCCCAGCACCGCGAGGTCGCGCACTCCCACTTCGATTTCCGGCGCGCTCGCGACTGTCACCTTAGATGACAGCTCGCGGATGAAATGCTCGACCCGTGCGATGTCGTCGATCGATCGCGCGCGGTATTCCTCGAGGAAGTCGACGACGCCGTTTCCCATCGCGCCGTTCATCGCGGGACGCAGCTTGCCGATGCTCTTCATGCGCGCCGGCTCGACCCCCGGATGCTTCATCACTTCGGACCAGGTTTCCTCATCGAGGAAGCGGTTGATCACGATGGCGCTCAGCGTCAGGCCTTCCGCTTCCATCTCGGCGATAAGTTCGCGCGCGCGCCGCAGGCGGTCTTCCTCCGCCGTCGTGACGAGGATGAAGCGTACCTCGGGCGAATGAAGCAGCGTCTCGGTTTTGTGCAGGCGATCGACCATCGCATCGACGGCTTCGGCCGCCGCCTCGAAGAAATCGGAAATCGTCGAGAGCACGTTGCCGCCGGCGAAACGCTCCAGCTCGCGAATCACGAAACGCGCGGCGCTGTTGGCGATGCGCATTGCGAAGCGGCCCGCCGAGAGCGACGGCGTAAAGAGCCATCGCGCGGCGCGCGAATCCAGCAGCCTCGCGAGGCGCGCGGGCGCCTGGAGAAACTCGAACGCGTGCGCGGCCGGCGGAGTATCGACGATCTCGATATCGAATGCCGCCGCCTGATGCAGATCATAGAGCTGCTGCAGCGCCGCGTATGCTTCGGAGCCGGCGTACTCCTCCGTCAGATTCTTGTAGAACGGATTGTCGAGGATCTTTTTGCGCGTCGCAGGCGACTTCGCGAAACGCTCGACCATCGCATCCCACGCGCCCTTCACGTCGAGCTGCATCGCCGAAAGCTTTAGACTTGGGTCGAGACTCGCCGCGCGCAACGAGCGCGGCGAAATGCGCGTCGGTGTGCCGCCGAGGCCGCTCAGTCCCAGCGCCTCCCGCAGCCGACGTGCCGGATCAACCGTGATCAGCGCGGTGTTGAGCGGCGCCTCCGCGGCGGCGAGGCCGAGCGCCGCGGCGACCGTGGTTTTGCCGACGCCTCCAGTTCCGAGCAGGATGAGAATCGAACCTTTCTTAAGCAGATGCTTCATCGGCGAGTTCAGGCAGCGACCGGATGGCGTGCGAAAAAGATAGCAGGCAGGCGCTGTGGACGCATCGCGTTGGTGCGGAGTTCCGGCTACAATCGCATAGCTTCGGACGATTCGTGGATGGTCCGAAAGGGCGGTCAGTTGGAGGTGGTGCGATGGAGTTGCTGGCGGCGGCTGCCGTGGTGGCGTGGATCCTCGGGATGGCATTCGGATGGTTTATCGCGCGAGCGCGCGCAAAATCCGATGCGGAATACAGAGTCCGCGATGCCGAATCAATCGCACAGACAGAACGCATTCGCGGCGAAACGCTTGAGGCGCAGCGGCTCACACTGCAGGCTCAATGCGACGATCTCCACGAGCGGTTGCGCGCAGCGGAAACCGGCTTTGCCGAGACTCGCGCGCGCGCCGAGGAGACCCAGAAGCGCTTCGAAGAGGAGCGGCAACTGCTCGGCCAGGCCGAGCGCAAGCTCGCCGACACCTTCAAATCGCTCGCATCCGACACGCTGCGCCAGAGCACCGGCGACTTTCTGAAGATTGCCGAAGAGAAGCTCAAGGCCGCGCACGATGTCGCCGCGCGCGATTACGAGGCACGCGAGAAAAAGATCGACGACATGATCAAGCCCGCGCGCGAATCGCTCGCGCGGCTCGACGACGAAATCCGCAAGATGGAGAACGATCGCCGCGGGGTCGAGGGGCAGCTCACCGAGCAACTTCGAAGCCTCGGCGCGCAAACCGGCAAGCTCTTCGATGCGCTCCGGACGCCGGCGGTGCGCGGCCGATGGGGCGAAATCCAGCTCAAGCGCGTGGTCGAGATCGCGGGCATGGTCGAGCATTGCGATTTCTTCGAACAGGAAATCCAGTCCACCGAGAACGGCCGCTTCCGTCCCGACCTGCGCATCCAGTTGCCGCTCGGCAAGAATGTCGTCGTCGATTCCAAGGTGCCGCTCAAGGCTTACCTCGAAGCGATGGAATGCGCCGATGAGGCCGCGCGCGCGATAAAGCTGGTCGAGCACGCGAATCAGATTCGCACGCACATCACCCAGCTCGCCTCGAAATCTTATTGGGACGCGTGCCGGCCGGCGCCGGAATTCGTCGTGCTGTTTCTTCCCGGCGAAATGTTTTTCAGCGCGGCGCTCCAACACGATGCGGCGCTGATCGAAGATGCCGCCGCGCGCAAGGTGATCCTCGCGACGCCCACCACGCTCATCGCGCTGCTCAAGGCGGTTTCCTATGGGTGGCGGCAGGAGCAGCTTGCGGAGAACGCGGAGCACATCAGCGAGCTCGGCCAGGAGCTGCACGAGCGCATCGGCACGATGGCTTCATACCTCGCGAAGCTGGGCGGTGCGCTCGGCAAGGCGGTCGAGGAGTTCAACAACACCGCGCGTTCGATGGAATCGCGGGTGTTGGTGAGCACGCGGCGCTTCAAGGAGTTGGGCGTCGCGACGAAGAAGGACGTCGAAGATATCGAGGTCATCGAAACGATGCCGCGCCAGTTGCTGTTGGCCTCCAACGGCGGCGCCGAGCACGGCTAGCGCCTACTGGACTTCCGCGTCCGATGGTGGCGGAGGCTTGAGTTGGCTGCGCTCGCGGCCTTCCTCGATCCATGATGCGATTTCGCGGCGCTCGCGCTTGAGGAAATCGCCGACCGCTTTCGCGAATCCTCCTTGCGCGATGAAATGCATGCTGCGCGTGAACGCAGGATCGAAGCCGCGAAGCCATTTGTATTCGCCGCCCGCGCCCGGCTCGAAGCGTACCAGCCCGCGCTCGATGCAATGCTCGATGCCGGCGTAGTAACACACGTTGAAGTGCAGGAACTTGAAATCCTCGAAGCATCCCCAGTAGCGCCCGTACAGCACGCCCGCCTTTTCGAGGCAGAAGCTTCCCGCGACGAGGTCCTTTCCTCTGAACGCGAGCTCGAATGCGACGTTGCGCTTGAAGTCGGTGCGCATCAGCTCGAAGAATTCCGGCGTCAGATACTGCCTGCCCCAGTAGAGTTTTTCGATGGTCGAGAGGTAGAGGCGATACATCGGCGCGAACAGCGCGTCAGGAATCTCGTCGCCTGCGAGCACCTTCACCGCGATGCCCTGTTCTTCGAGCGCGCCACGCTCATGCCGCACCGCCGTGCGACGCTTATGTTTGAGACGCGCGAGGTAGTCGTCGAAAGTTTGAAAGCCCGCGTTTTTCCAGTGGTATTGATAGCCGAGGCGCTCGATGAATCCGAGTTCCGCGAGCGGGGCCACTTCGTCTTCATCGCAAAACGTGACGTGCACCGATGAAAGTTTGTTCTCAGTGCATACATTTATAAGAGCGCGGCCGAGCGCGCCGATCATCGAATCGCGATCGATGCCGGGCCCGGTGAGAAATCGCCGTCCCGTATGTGGCGTGAACGGCACGCCTACCAGCAGCTTCGGGAAGTAGCGGATGTTGGCGCGCTGCGCGGCTTCGGCCCATCCATGATCAAATACAAACTCGCCCATACTATGCGTCTTGAGGTAAAGCGGACACGCCGCGAGGATTTTTTTCGCGCTGTCGCGAATGACGAGATGATACGGCGCCCAGCCGGTTTGGCGCGTCGCGCACTGCGCCGCCTCCATCGCATGCAGCCAGTCCCAATCGACGAATGGCGAATCGTCGTTGCTGACCAGCGCGTTCCAATCCTCACGCGCGATCTTCGCGATGCCCTCGACGACCTCGACCTGAATTACACCGTGGTTGCTTCGAGTCATTCGTACCCCGCTCAGAGCTTAACAACACTCGACGCGAGTCAAAACTCATTCGATAAACGATCGTTCAAGAATTTGCATTCGCAACAATTTGCATTCGATCGATGCCGCTTTGCATACTGCCTAGAGATGGCCCGAATCTGCTATTCTTTTGAGTGCGTAACCGTATGAGTTCGGATGAGAACAGACGGCTCGCGATTCGAGCCAAAAGCACCGACCGCGACGAGGGCGGCGATGCCGACGGCGGCAGCGGCACCGTCATCGAGCGGCGCACCAAGACGCAATCCAAGACCAAGCGTCCGCCGATGTTCAAAGTCATCCTGCTCAACGACGACTACACGCCGATGGAATTCGTGGTCGAATTACTCAAATCCGTTTTTCATAAACCGCACGCCGAAGCGACCAAGATTATGCTGTGGGTGCATCAGAATGGCATGGGCGTCGCCGGCGTATATCCCTTCGAAGTCGCCGAAACCAAAGTGCATGCGGTGGAGGAGCTTGCGCGCGAAGCGC
>DATGKG010000494.1:0-5135 GCA_035294805.1 Binataceae bacterium (SeqCode)
CCATCACATCGAGCAGCAGCCGTTCGTAAGCGTCGGGCGAGACGTCCTTGCCGAATTCGGTTTCGTAGTGAAGGTTCATCCGCACCGGACTTATCGCGAGGCCGAGGCCGGGCCGCTTCGCCATCACATCGAAGGAGAATCCTTCGTCGGGCTGGATGCGAATCATCAGGACGTTGGGCGGCAGATCCGCGCCGCGATTGAACAGGATCTTCGGCGCATGATGAAACTGCACCGCAATGATGGTCTCGCGCTTGGGCAGCCGCTTGCCATGACGGAGGAAGAATGGCACCCCTGACCATCGCCAGTTGTCGATGTAGGTTTTGATCGCGACGTAGGTTTCGGTCTTCGAATTCGGCGCGACGCCCTTTTCCTGCCGATAACCCGGCTCCGGTTTGCCATCGACCGTACCCGCCGCATAGCGCGCGCGGACGGTCGAGGTCGCGGCGTCTTCGAGTGAGATGGGACGCATCGCGCGCAGCACATTGAGCTTCGACTCGCGGATCGCCGCTGCGTCGAGCGACACCGGCGGCTCCATCGCGAGCATCGTCAGCACCTGCAGCATGTGATTCTGCACCATGTCGCGCATCGCGCCCGAATGATCGTAGTAACCGGCGCGGGTGCCGACACCCTCGGCTTCCGCGACCGTGATCTGCACATGACTGATATTCCGCGAGCCCCACAGCCGCTCGAAAATCATGTTGGCGAAGCGCAAAACGAGCAGATTCTGCACGGTCTCTTTTCCGAGGTAGTGATCGATGCGGAAGATCTGCGACTCATCGAGTCGTCGGCGCAGCGTCTCGCCGATCTCGATCGCGCTTGAAAGGTCGTGTCCGATCGGCTTCTCGACCACCACGCGCGAGAAATATTTGTCGTGCGGGTCGCGAATCAGCCCGGCTTCGTGCAGCCGCTCGACGGAGTCGCGAATCGCTTCGGGTGGAATAGAAAAGTAGAAAACCCGATTGGGCGGAAGGTGGCGCGCTTTTTCGATCTCTTCGAGATGTTGTCGCAGCTTCTTGAAGCCGTCGGGCTGATCGAGTCCGCTCATATAATCGAGCTTCGCTTCGAAGTTGCGCCAGCAGTTCTCCTCGACCTTGAGCCGCGAATACTTGTTCACTGCCTCGCGCGCTGAGGTGCGAAATTCCTCCCCGCTCATTTGCGTGCGCGCGAAGCCGACGATCGCGGTCTCCGCCGCCAGCATTCCGTTTCCGCAATGCTCGAGGTTGTACAGCGCGGGCAACAGTTTGCGCCGCGCGAGGTCGCCCGACGCACCCAGTATCACAATGGAACATGGCGGAGCCGGATGTGTTTCAGAAATGCTAAGCACCATCGCCATCGACGAATCCTCCGGAGACAAAAGTCAGTTGCTTCCAACGCAGCCGGTTGGCACAACACCTGCTCCATTACTTCCCGTCTGGCGCAGGGGAAGAAGAGGGGCGGGCCGTTGCACAACGACCCAAGACTTCCCCTCGCCACGACAAGTTTACCGCTTCGAAAACCTCAACAACCAGCGGCGCTGTTTCCGATTGATTACGAGCGAAACACATGACGATAATTACTATTTGTAGGCTATATTGACTCGCTGTATCAGGACCGCTTATCTGGATGTTCATGCGAGAGAAGTAGCAGGGCGCGATTAATACAATGATTTTGATAAGCGATAATGTGGTCACGTCGAGGCAAAGCATCTGGGGGGGACAGCCGGAGACCGGTAGCGCGCGGGGTAAGCGGGGGGCTGCTCGCATTCGCCGGCTCCGGCTACTACTCGAGATAAGCGCGTTCGCGATGGTCGCGGGCGCCGGCGCCGCGATGGCGGCCGACATCAATACGTGCGGCACGACTATCAGCAAGCCGGGCTTCTATCAGGTGACGCAGGATCTGACCGCGAGCAGCGGCGATTGCATCGATGTCAACGCCGCCAAGGCAATCATCTTCCTCAACGGGCATCAGCTGAGCGGCAATGGTAGCGGCGTCGGGATCAGATTTTCGCCGCGCGCCGCGCGATCCTTCCTCGAAGGCGGCAACGCCACCATCAGCGGCTTCGCAGTCGGCGTTGAAGATGATGCATCTTATGTTCATGGCGACAACTTCAATGTGAATGGAAACGTTACCGGCGGCCTGCTGGTAAACTCGGCACAGAGCAGTACGTTTTCGAATTTCCAGGCTTCGAGTAACGGATCCTACGGTGCGCATTTCATCATGGGTTCAGGCAGCGTCGCGGAGAGCGCGCAGGCGAGCAGCAACGGCAACTACGGTATCTGGCTCGACGGCGCGAGAAGCGTCCGCATCGACAACTTCGATACCGAACAGAACGCCAGTGCGGGCGTGTATCTCGGATGCGGGAGCAACGGTCCGGGCGGTTCCTGCTCCGGCGCCAAACGCGTCAATTCCGCCAACGAGATCTATGACGGTTTCGCCGACGGCAACGGTCCGTATGGAATCGCGATCGATGCGAACGCGAGCGCGAACATCGTCACCAGCGTCGAGTCGATGAATAACAAATCCGCCGACATGCTCGACCTGGGCAAGTGCGGAAGCAGCTCCTGGTTCGGCAACGCTTTCGCGAGCGCCAATCCGAGCGGCTGTATCAACTGAACGATCGCGCCCCGCAGGCTCCTCGCGCGTAAGACCGCGTAGCCTTCGCCGCAGATTTCCGATTTAATCTTTCCAGAGATCGCGGCTTCCCTTTTTCATCCATGGCGAATGACATTGCACTAACTGCTCACGGTTCCGGCCGTCCTCAGACGCTCGATTGGCTGCCGGTCGCGCTATGGGGCGTCTTCATCTTCATGATGTCGACTTCGACCTTCTCGGCGCTGAACACCTCGCGATTCATCGTGCCTATGATGCGCTGGATGTTCCCGCTCGCCTCGACCGAAACCATTTCGGTGCTCCACGCGCTGGTCCGCAAGAGCGCGCATTTCACTGAATACGGCGTGCTGTTCTGGCTGCTGCTGCGCGGTCCGATGCGTGGACGCCCCTACCTCGCGCTCGCCCTATGCGTCGCATATGCCTTCCTCGATGAAGGGCATCAGATTCTTGTGCCGGGGCGCACGCCTTCGCTCTACGATGTTGCACTGGATTCGACCGGTGCACTGTTCAGCCGCTTCCTCAGTCTCGCGATCGCCGAATTGGCGTAAAATCCTACTGGGTTGGCGGCTCGACTGACGCCGTTATGCGATCCATACGCGCGTAGAAGGCGCGCAGATGCGGCATCGACTCCGGCAGCTTCAGCGTTCCCGTGAGCGCGGTCAGACAAAGTTGCCCGTACAGCGAGAAGTCCGCCATGCCGATGCGGCCGGTGAGAAATGCGCCAACGCCCGCGCCGAGTTGCTCCTCGAATGGCGCAAGGATCGTCTCGGCGAGCTTCCAATTCGCGTCGAGCTCGCGTCCCATACGATGCACGAAACCGTCGCCGTACTTGCGCTCCCGGATGAGCCGCCACATCGCCTCGCGATCCGTGCCTTGACGGCGAAAATATTCCAGCTCGTCCGGAACCGCGACGCGAAACAGCGCGTCCTCAACCGCGCTATCGATGTAATGTGCGAGCGCGAGTTGAAGTCCGCGCTGGCCGGGCGGAAAGATCGTCGGCTCCGGATAGGCATCCTCAAGCCGCATCGCGATGCGATCGGAATCGACGACGGTCTCGCCACTATCGAGCGTCAGTGCGGGAACGAAGATTTGCCCTGATGCCGCGATCAACTCCTTGCGCTCGAGATAGTCGACCTCGATAACCTCGTAATCGATCCCCTTGTAGTCGAGAATCTTGCGGACCTTTGCGCAGAAGGGGCTAGTGAGAAACTGGAAGAGGCGTGCTTTCATCGCGTCAGTGCTTCAGCATCTGCGACATCGTAGTCGCGTTCAAGATGCCGAAGTTCTGATAGCAGTTGTTGAACATCACGTAGGCGCGCTCGACGCCACGCTCGCCGAGCGCCTTGAGCGACGCGGCCTTCTCCGCCAACTCGCGTTCCGCATAGAGATACTTGAAGCGCTCCGCCGCGGTCTCGTGCTTGCCGTACCACGCGTCGCGATTGCGCCCGTGAAATCGCACGTAGGCCTGATCGCCGGTCGCCTCCATGAATGATGGTGGAATCGATTTGTCCTCCGGCGCGTCGATCGACACGAAGTACATTCCATTGGCGCGAAGGAAATCGAGCGTCTGCGCCCGCTGCTTATCGTCGCCGGTCCAACTGCGATGACGAAATTCGATCGCGAGCTTCGCACCGGGCATCCGCTCCGGCAGGCTCGCAATATAATCCATATTGGAATTCTTCGCGATGAAGTAGGGCGGGAACTGAAAGAGCAGCATGCCGAGCGAGCCGCCGCGCGAGGCATCGGCGTGACGCAGCGGGCCGAGCGAACTCCAGAACATGTCGAATGCGCGATCGAGTACGTCTTTTCCTGGGACGCTGAGCCGACGCTTCGAGCGATCGGCCTCTGGCAGCATCGCCTTGATCTCCTTCGGCAGCCGCGACGCGTCAGTCGGATGTTGCGTCAGCCACGCGAAGGCCTTGATGTTGAACACGAAGCCGGGCGGCGTGCGCTCGCGCCATAGCTCGGCGTTGCGTTCGGCCGCAATCGCGTAGTAGGTCGAATCGACCTCGACGGTTTTGAACTGCGCGGCGTAGAAGCGAAGACGTTCTTCGGCGGTTTTCACATCGGGCGGATAGAAGTCGGTAGTCTCGATGAGCGTCTTGTCGGTCCACGAGGCGGTTCCGACCATGAATTCCGGCGCGGCCATCAGCACATTGTATCATGATTCGTCGGCCGCACTTCCGACTGACTTCATCCACGTCAATAGCACTATTCCCGACACGAAGGTGACCGCGCCGCAGATCGCGACCGTGTGTTGCGGTCCGAGCGTATGACCCATGAAGCCGACCGTGAGCGCGCCTAGCGGCATCATGCCGACCGACGCCAGCTGATAGGTGCTCATCACGCGGCCGCGCAGATCGTCGGATACGAACAACTGCACCAGCGTATTGTTACTTGCGCGAAAATTGGTCAGTCCTGCTCCAATCACGAGCTGCGCTATGAGAGATAGCCACAGCCACGGCGACAGTCCGAAGATCACGATGCCGACGGCGGAAAGGAAAAGACCTATAGTAAGATTGTTACGAATGCCACGCGTGCTAACG
>DATGKG010000495.1:0-2391 GCA_035294805.1 Binataceae bacterium (SeqCode)
TGCCCCCGCCGAGATCATTCTGAATCCCGACGCCGAGGTGGCTCTCGATCCCACGCATGACGCGAGCGCAGACAGCGACGCGCTGCTCGAGGCCGCGGAGGAAGCGGAAGCTGCGGCAGAACGTCAGGCCGCCCTCGTTCCGTATGATCCTCTAAGCCGCTACCTCGCCGAGGTCCGCCGATTTCCGCTGCTCACGCGCGAGGAGGAATCCGTCATCGCCAAACGCTATACGCAAACGCACGATCGCGAGGATGCTTTCCGCCTCGTGACCGCGAATCTGCGGTTGGTGGTGAAAATCGCCATGGAGTTTGCGCGCGCCTCGAAGAACCTGCTGGACCTTATTCAAGAAGGCAACGTCGGGTTGATGGAGGCGGTCAAGAATTTCGATCCTTACCGAGGCATCCGATTTCCCTCCTACGCGGTATGGTGGATTCGCGCGTACATCTATCGATACCTCATCAACAATTGGCGCCTGGTTAAAATCGGCACCACCCAGGCGCAGCGCAAGCTGTTCTTCAATCTGAAGAAGGAGACCGATCGCCTCGAGGCCGAAGGCTTCACGCCGCAGCCGAAACTGATCGCGCAGCGAATGGGCGTTAAGGAGAGCGAGGTCCGCGAGATGCAGGATCGCATGTCGCAGAGCGAGGTATCGCTCGATCAGCCGGTGCCCAATACCGAAGACACGCGGCTGCTCGATGTGCTCCCCGACAGCGATCCCCTCAGCAATCCGGAGGAAGCGACCGCTAACGACGAGTTCCGCCGGTTCGCGCGGGAAAAGGTCGAGGAGTTCGAGCATCAGCTCGAAGGCAAGGACCTGGAGATTTTTCGCGAGCGCCTGCTGTCGGAGGATCCAATCACGCTGCAGGAAATCGGCGAGAAGTTCGGCATCAGCCGCGAGCGCGTGCGCCAAATCGAGAATCGCCTCAAGAAGCGGTTCAAGGATTTCGTCAAAGGCGAAGGCAGCGACATCGAAGAAGCTGGGCGATAGTCTCTTCCGGAACGATGTGCACACCCACCATATGCGCGCCTTGCCGCGTAGCGATGGCGTTAGGATAATGCCTTGGGGAATATGCACGATCGCAGCGCCGCATTGGTTGTTATTGGAAATGAAATCCTGTCCGGCAAGGTGCAGGATTCCAATGCCTATTTTACTGCGCGCGAGCTGCGCGGACTGGGCGTCGAGCTCAAGCGCATCGCGGTCGTCCCCGATGAACTCAGCGCGATCGCCGAGGAAGTCGCCTACTGCTCGCGCCATTTTGATTTCGTGATCACCTCCGGCGGCGTCGGCCCCACGCACGACGACATCACGATGGAGGGCGTGGCGATCGCGTTCAATCGCAAGCTGATTCAGCATCCGGAGCTGGCGCGCCTCATCAATCAGCATATGGGCGAACGCGCGAATGTCGCGAGCCTGCGGATGGCCGAAGTTCCCGAAGGCGCGGTCCTCAACGACGCCGGTGACATCCGCTTTCCGACGGTACAGGTGGAGAATGTCTATGTACTGCCCGGAATTCCGCAGCTCTTTGAGAGCAAACTCAACACGCTGAAGCCGCGCCTGCGCGCCGACCCATACTTCATGCGCGCGATTTACACCAACAGCGTCGAGAGCACACTCGCGGAGCATCTGAATGCTACGCTGCTGAGCTATCCGCTGTTGATGCTGGGTTCGTATCCGAAAATCGGTAATCCCGAATATCGCGTCAAGCTAACGCTGGAATCCAAGGATTCCGAATATCTTGAGCGCGCGTTTCGCCATTTGATGGAGCTGATCCCGCGCGACGCCGTGGTCAAAGTGGAGTAGATTCAAGCTGAGCGGGGAGGAGGACGAGATGCGGAACCGAGGTACTTCAATACTGATAGCGGGCGCGCTCGCGCTGGCGATAATCGCACATACGGGTGTGATTGCATTGGCGCAGAGCAGCAACCCTGCTCCAGTCAACGCGACCGCGCCGCAGGTGCCGCAACCCGATGAAGGCGGCGTGAATTGGCAGGGCGTCGGCTACGGCGCGGGAACGCTAGCCACCAACATCTTCTATATTCCAGCCAAACTGGTGTACGCGATCCTCGGCGGGCTGGTCGGCGGCGGCGCATGGTGCCTGACCGGCGGCAACACCCAGACCGCCAATACCATCTGGCGCAGCTCGCTGGGCGGCGACTATGTGGTCACGCCCGACATGCTGGCGGGCAAAGAGCCGATTCATTTCAGCGGTCCGACCGATACCGCGCCGGTGCCCGCGGATTCTACCGTACAACCGATAACCTCGGCGCCCCCAAGTGCGCCGCTGCCTTCGACCAGCACCAACACCGCTCCCGCCTCCGCAGGCGGGACGGGCGCTGGCGCACAGCCGATGGATCGCGGCGCCGGTTCAGTGGGCCATCCGGGCGCGCCCG
>DATGKG010000496.1:0-7486 GCA_035294805.1 Binataceae bacterium (SeqCode)
AGTTAGCAAAAACGTGACTCCTCGACAAGTTGATGGATGCTACGAACCAGCCGCGCGCTTATGCTCCCGAGGATGCTCCCCTTCCGTCTTCTTCTCGTGCGATGTCGCCGGCTCCTTCTTCTCATCCGCGGCTTTCGGGCCGCCGCTCATGAAGCGGCTCGCGGCCTTCATCATCTGGGAGCCGACGCTCAGGAACGCGTCGGTCACGCCCGGGAATAGCGATGCGATCTTTTCTCCGACCGCGGCGCCCGGAGGCACATCGACTTCCGTCAAGCCAAACGCTGCCGCGGCGAGGACTGCCCACGTCACCCATCGCACCGGCATCTTGAAGAAGGTCGGCATCTTGCCCAGTTCGAAGTCTTCGATCGCGGCATCGGTGGTCATTGGCGTGTCGATGACGCCCGGCATCACCAGCGAAACGCGGATTCCGGTGCCGAAGACTTCCATCCGCAGGGCTTCCGTCAACCCGACCATCGCGAACTTGGTCGCGCTGTATCCGCCGAGCGGGCTGATGCCGCGCCGCCCCGCCAGCGACGCGATATTGACGATGCTGCCCGCGCCCTGTTTGCGCATGATCGGAATCGCAGCCTGAATCGCGTTGAGTGCGCCGTAGACATTGACGCTCATCATCTTCTCTAGATCGGTGAGCTTGAGCTTTTCGACTTCGCTGGGAATCATGATGCCGGCCGAGTTCACGAGGATGTCGAGGCGGCCCAGCGATCGCGTCGCATGCTCGATCGCCGTGTCGACTTCGGCGCGGCTGGTCACGTCGCATGGGATCGCAATCGCGTGCCCGCCGGCCAATTTGATGCGGCTTGCCACGTCATCGAGGACGCTTTTGCGCCGCGCCAGCAGCGCGAGGCGCGCACCTTGGCGCGCGAAGCCAAGGGCGACATCTTCGCCGATACCGCTGGACGCACCAGTGATCACGACCGCCTTGTCGCGGAAGTAGCCCCGGGCGCGCTGTTCTTTCGATCCATTGTTGGACTCTGCCATGATGTTTTTTCCTCCCTGGAACCGCTTTGGAGTAGGTATGGTCGATCCCGCGAGGCGCTAGAACATCACCAGAACATACTCCGGCCCGGCGCGAGATTTCTATCGAGATCTTCCTGGATACGCGCGAGAGCGTGGTGACACACATCAGTGAAGTGAAGCGAACGCGAAAAGGCACCGCCGCCAGAACGGAGGAGGTGTCCTGGCGGCGGCATGGTCGTCAGTCGGAGGGGCGCGTCTCCCGCCGGCTGAGATTTTAGGGAGCGCTATCTGCGCGAGTCGTACATAAGCATGGCATGTGCCAGTATGCGTTACGGTTGCAAAATGAGACAGGGCATAGCAAAACTTGAGACTATTTTGGGCGCTCCAGAGTGTTCATCGGTATCGCGTCAGTGAAGTGCCACACCGGGTGTCGCGTGAACGCTACACGATGAGCGGGGCTGCATCCGTATGCGAGGCTAAAACGGCCACTTCTTTGGCGTTCCGACGCGATCGACGTGCGGATTGCGGACGTCATTGAGATGCCTGACGCCGGGGACGAACAGCGCCGACCCATCGCTATGGACGCAGTGGGAAAGCTTCGCCATCCGGAGGTCGTGATTGGTCTGGGCGGACGGATGGGTTGTCGCCTTCATTACCGCGACCCGATACACGCTCGCCACCAGGACATCGCACTTTTCCTTGCTGGGAAAAGGTTTGCCTTCGGGAGTGAGGATGACGGACCACATCGACCGAGGCGCATATTCCGCGATCACGTCATGATGCAGCTTCGGATCATAGGCCTCCGGCGGAGCGACCAGAACAACCCCGCCTTTGGGTACCGGCGGAGCCGAAGGCATGGATGCTGCGGCGCTGACCAAAGCAAGAAGTACCAGTGGGAACAGTCCTCTCGTCCTCATCTACAATCGCCTCCCTTTCGTCGCCCGTGAATGACAAAGCAACGGCCCCTCCCAATTGGAAGCGGCCGTTTTGCGGTCGTCATAATGGAGCGGGTGATCGGTCTCGAACCGACGACTTCGACCTTGGCAAGGTCGCGCTCTACCAACTGAGCTACACCCGCCCCGCGAGCATCAATGTTTAACAGTTTGCGCCGCACGCGCCAAGGGAACACGGTGTCGGCGAGGCCGGCAATCATTCTTTCGATGGCTCAAACATCGTATGCCAGGTGCCCTTGAAGCAGTCGGCCCCGTTGGAGGTTTGCGCGTACGTCGCGTTGACCTGCATTTTGCCATCTTTGAAGCTGCGCGGAATCGCCCGATTCGGGCCGCACCTGAAGGGGCAGGTTCGGCGGCGCCATCAACAGCGCTATCGCAAGAGCCAATGCGCTCAAGATGTTCGCAATCACCGGCGAAATGTTTTTCTTACCCGCCGATTTGATACATCGAGCCTTCGTGGGTCGAGCGGCCCTCGAGCAGATGGTGCCCCTTAGGCTTCATCCTCACTGCCTTCATCAGGATGGCGGCCACCTTCTCATCTCGTGAAGCTCCGCCACGCCGCCCGCGCTGGCGCCAACTCCATCGGTTTGTATATACTCGCGCGCGGGGAATCGATTGAAGCGGGGGAGACTTTTCGCGGTCATTTTGGCGGTCCTGCTGATGGACGCTTTGACGCTGATGCATGGCGCAACGGCTGGCAATGAAGCAGGGCAGACTCTCTGGGGCCACTATCACGTGAACACCGCCCCGATTGTCATCACTCCGACCGCTACAGCTACCGCGACTGCCACGCCAACCACGACAGCTACGGCAACGAATACAGCAACAGCGACGGCATCCGCCACTTCCACCACCACCGCAACTGCCACCATCACCGCAACTGCAACGCCTACGGTGACTGCAACTGCCACGGTATCAGCGACCGCCACGCTGACGCCGACGCCTACCGCGACTTCTACCGCGTGCGTTCCAAACGTCGTCGCTGACTGTCACAATTGCACGGTGGAGCGCTGTACCGGGGCATGCCAGACTGCGCAACCTGGATCTATCGGTTTCTGCGGGGCTTCACCGCCGCTTGGTCCAGAGAACAGTTGCGGCTGCTCGACACAACCAACCTGCAGTTCCGGTGCGGATTGTTCTAGCACCGGCGGATGTTGCTGCGCCGGAAGCACCGACTTCCCTGCGCTAGATGGAACGTGTGAGTTTTCTTCCTCCTGTTCCGCGATAGGTGGATTTTGCGAGTAGTCTACCGCATGCAGCACCCGCCGCTTTGTTAGGCTAATCCCTTCGCTTCCCGCAAGTGAACGAGTGCCCGCTATTGCCGGCGCGACGCCACTACCGACGTGCGGCCGATCGATTCGATCGGGCGTCCCGATGACGACATGAATGTCTGCGATCCGCATGCGGAATATCTGCGGGCGCATGCCCGTCGCAAGGGCTCGAAGTCGAAGAGCGTTAGGGGGTGGCCTCTCTCGGGCCGGTGGCGTACGTATCCTCAACCGCAGGTGCCTTGCTGGTCGCCGAAATGAACCAGAAAAGCGCCGCTGTGACGGCTGCGCCGATGTTCAAGCCTGTTGTGAGCGTCGGCTGGGTCATCAATCCAGTTCTGTGACCCTTTTTTCAGGCCGGGTGGGCGTATTCTATGGGCATCAAACCCTGGAATTGGCGAAAAACGATGTCAACTCCTACACAATTCGGTTCTTACCCGCCGATCTGATACATCGAGCGGTCGTGGGTGGAGCGGCCCTCGAGCAGATGATGCCCCGTAGGCTTCATCCTCACTGCCTTCATCAGGATGGCGGCCACCTTTTCAATCGCGCCTTCGCCCGAACGGATCGCCTTCTTCACGTCGAGCTCGTCGTCGTTCAACAGGCATAGGTGGAACTTGCCATCCGCCGTAAGCCGCATCCGATTGCACGTTCCGCAGTAGGGCTCGCTGACCGGACTGATGAAGCCGATCACACCGCGCGCGCCCGCGAGGCGATAGTTGCGCGCCTCATCGGCGGAGTTGGTGGACGGGATCTCGGTCAGCGGCCCGAGCGCGGTCTCGATGCGCCGGCGCGTCTCGATATTCGATACGTACCGCGCCACCGATAGCCGCGCACATTCGCCACCGCCCAGCGGCATCAGCTCGATGAAGCGCACATGCCAGTCGCGTTCGATGGTTAGCCGCGCGAGGTCCATCACATCGGCCTCGTTGTAGCCGGCGGTGACGACGGCGTTGAGTTTGATGGGGGTCAGTCCAGCCGCTTCGGCCGCCATGACGCCGCGCCAGATTTTGTCGAAGCTGCCCCATCGCATCTGCCGCTCGACGGTCTCGGGATTGAGGCTGTCCAGATGCACATTGATGCGGCCCAAGCCGGCCTTCTTCAGCGGCGCGGCGAGCTCCGGCAGCAGGAGGGCATTGGTCGTCAGCGCGAGGCCATGGACGCCGGGAACACGGGCGAGGCGTTCGATGATTTCCACGATATCGAGGCGCAGCAGGGGCTCGCCTCCGGTCAGGCGAAACTTGCGAAAGCCGATACTGACCGCGGCGCGCGCGACCATCTCGTATTCGGCCGGCTGAATCAATTCCGCATTGGGCAGGAAGCGCAGCCCCTCCAGCGGCATGCAGTAGACGCAGCGGAGGTTGCAGCGGTCCGTGACCGACAATCTTAGGTAGTCGATTTCGCGATCGAAGGAATCTTTGGGCACCTCTCCATCTTAGTCGGGCGGAAGATTCCCATACAACTGAGGGAGCCGCGTGGACAATGGCGCGGGCATGCTGTATCGATGGGGCCGATGACTCCCACCAGGATGCTCGCCGTTCTCGCGATCGTGTTTGCGCTACCAGTCCTCGCCTCGCCTGCGCACGGGTCGAATGATACCCGCGCGCGCTCCGACGAAATCGTCAAGCAAGCGGAAGCGAACATCATGGAAGCGGGGAAGACCAATCCGGTTGATAGCCAGCTCGTCCAGCGCGCGATCGACCAGTTGCATCAAGCGGCGAAGATCGATCCCAAGAACGATTCGGCCTACGTGGATCTGGGTTTTTGCTACGCGTTGATGCGCGATGCTTCGACCGCCGAGGAGATGTATATCACCGCGACGACGATCAATCCGTCGCCCGCGAACTTCAAGGAACTGGCCGATATCTACCTGCGCACCGGCAAGGCGGAACCCGCGCTGATGGCCGCCAACGCGGGGCTCGCGAAGGATGCGCATAACGCGAAGCTCCTGAATGCGAAGGGGCTCGCGCTGACCGATCTGCAGCGTCCCGATGAAGCCGAGGCCGCGTTTCGTGAGGCGATTACGTACGATCCGAACCTCACCGTGGCGCGGCGCAACCTCGACGCGCTCAGCGCTGCGCCCGGCAAGAAGCACAGCGAGTAGCCCGGGCGTCGACTAGATCCGCGCCAATGGCGACCGCGCCGGGAGGATCTGGCGTCCCTTAAATGGCGTCACTCCGTAGCGATTGATCATTCGATACACGGTGTAGCGGGATACGCCCAAAAGTTCCGCCGCGCGCACGCAATTGCCTGCGGTCGCGCGCAGTGCCTGCGTCAGCGCATCGCGCGAGGCGCGCTCGATAGCGGCATCCAGGGATTGCATCGCGCCGCCCGAGGAAGTCTCGTGCTGCGGCGAGGAATCGTCCGCCGTGTGCGCCGGTTCGTTGCGCATGATGGTCTCGGGAAGATCGGCCAGCGCGATCCGATCGGAATCGGTCATCATCAGCGCGCTTTCGATCGCATGCGAGAGCTGGCGCACGTTCCCGGGCCATTCGAATGCGCATAGCGTGTCGAGCACGTCGCGCGCGACGAAGCGGATTTCTTTGCCGAAGGCGCGGCCGTGCAGCGCGATAAAGTGCGCGACCAGCGCGGGGATTCCCTCGCGGCGTTCGCGCAGCGGGGGAATGGTGATCGCGGCGGCATTGAGACGATAGTACAAATCGGCGCGAAAAGTCCCCTCGCGCACCATCGCTTTGAGATCGCGATTGGTCGCGCACACCAGCCGGATATCGACCTTGTGCACATGCGCCGAGCCGACCGCCTGCACCTCGTGCGTTTCGACCGCGCGCAGCAGCTTGGGCTGCAGCTTGAGCGGAAGCTCGCCGACCTCATCGAGGAACAGCGTGCCTCCGTTGGCGGAGCGAAAGTAGCCGAGCGATTCCTCGCGCGCATCGGTAAACGCGCCCTTCACATGACCGAACAGTTGCGATTCGGCCAGCGATTCGACGAGGTTGGAGCAGTTGAAGGTCACGAACGGGCCGTTCGGACACGGTCCCTGGCGATGGATGGCGCGCGAGATCAGCTCCTTGCCGACGCCGGATTCGCCATGCACGAGCACCGCGGTTTTGTAAGGTGCGATGCGCGCGACCGACGCCACGACCTTGCGCGCGGTTTCCGACTCGACCAGCATGCCGGCGGACGATTCGGATCCGGCGGCGAGCTCGTCGAGTGCGACCCAGCGGTCGGGAGCAGCATCGTTGGCGGAGTGGTCGGCTATATCGGGCAGTGCATCATCGAAAAGTCGAGCAGTCATAAGTCCCCCCGGTTCTACCTATTTTTCGAGGCGCTCAGCGCAATGCCGCTGTTGCTCGAATCGTGCCAACTGTGCGGTGCTGCCACACCGCAAAATTCCCCTTAACTAACAGTATGAATATCCGCCAAATGGGGCTATCCAGTCAATCAGGGAGCATTAAATTGCGCCAATTGGTAGCAAAGAAATGGCGCAAGAGGGAACAATTTTGTCCCCTCGACGCAGCCCGCCCGAGAGATCGGCGATTCCGGTAGGATTTTACTTCAAAAAGCTTTGCGCCGCTTTGGCCGAGGCTTCGGGCTGCTCAAAGGGCAGCATATGCGCGGCATTGTCGAGCAGCTCGACCCGCGATCCCTTGATGCGACGGTGGAATTCCTCCGCATATACCGGCGGAATCAGGCGGTCCTGCTTGCCCCACATGATCAGCGTCGGCGCCGCGATGCGATGCATCCGCTTGCTCAACCCTTTGTCGGGAATCGGCCAGATGAACTTGCCAATACAGGCGAAGGTCCACGCCATCCGGATGTAGGCGTCCTGCTGCGCGGGATCCATCCCATCGGCGAAAATCCGCTTGCGCACCGGATGCTCAGGATTGCGCAAAATCAGGGGCGCCAGCTCCGGCTGCGGCGTGACGATGTAGTTGCGGATGGGCGTGTCGTCGCGCCACAGGCCCATCGCGCTCATCAGGACCAACTTGCTGACGCGCGCGGGATTGGTCGCCGCGACTTCGGCCCCCACCATCGCACCGAACGAATCGCCAATCAGTATAGGTGACTCTACACCGAGTTGATCGAACATCTCGTAATGGTAGAGGACGAGGTCCCACATATCGTCGAGCGCGCGCAGGCCATCGGGATCGCCGGGCGTGGTGCCCGGATGCGCGGGGGCGTAGACGGTGAAGTTTTCCGCGAGCCTATCGAGGAAGTCGTTCCAGAAAAGCCCGAAGTCGCCGTGAAGGTAGACCAGCGCAGGGCCCTTGCCGGCCTTCATCACGAGGCTTTTGATTTTGCCGTCCCACAGCGAGAGGGTTTGTTCGGTTA
>DATGKG010000497.1:0-7833 GCA_035294805.1 Binataceae bacterium (SeqCode)
AGTGAAACGCGAAGCGGGCGAAGCCGCGGCGCAGCCGCTCCGAGGGCGGAGCGCAGCGTAGTCCGAGGAAAGTTAAAAAGACTGTCCCAGCTAGATTACAAACAGGCGATCCTCAAGGGCGCGCGGCGCGTCGTCATCAAAGTCGGCAGCGCGGTGCTGTCCGATGCATCGGGGCTCGACGGCGGCGTCATCGCGCAACTCGCGAACGAAATGGATGAAGCGGTGCGCGCGGGCCGCGAGATTATCCTCGTCACGTCGGGCGCAATCGTGGCGGGACGCGCGCGCCTCGCGAAACTCTCTGGAGCGACAATCGGCGCGCGCCAGGCCGCCGCGGCAACCGGACAGATCGAGCTGATGCGCTCGTGGGCGGCGGCGTTTTCCGAACGCGATCGGATCGTCGCGCAGATTCTGCTGACGCACGAAGATGTCTCCGATCGCAAGCGCCGGCAGAACGCGATGCAAACGATGACGACGCTACTCGCCTCGGGCGTCATTCCGATTATCAATGAAAACGACACTGTGGCGGTCGAGGAAATTCGCTTCGGCGACAACGACATGCTCTCGTCGCTGGTCGCCTCGATGGTGCAGGCACAGATGCTCGTGATCCTGAGTGACGTTGCCGGTGTGCTGACGGGCGATCCGCGCACCCGCCCTGATGCGCACCTGATTCCGCTCATCACCAATCCCGAAGCCGAGATGAAGGGACTGGTCGCCGAGAGCGCGGGGCCGCTCGGAACCGGCGGAATGGCGGCCAAGCTGAAAGCCGCGCAGCAGGCGGCGCGCGCAGGCATCGCGGTGATCATCGCATCGGGACGCGAGCGGGGCGCCGTCGCGGCGGCGCTCGATCCATCGCGCGAAATCGGAACGCTGATCACGCCGGCGGGCACGCGCCTAAAGAGTCGCAAGCATTGGATCGCCTTCGCGCTGAAGCCTTCGGGCGCGCTCGGCGTCGATAAGGGCGCGGCAGAAGCGTTGCGAAAGAAAGGGCGGTCGCTGCTGCCCTCGGGAATCCGCGAAGTGCGGGGCGAGTTCACCGGCGGCGATTGTGTGAGCCTGATCGATCCCGATGGCGTCGAGTTCGGACGCGGGCTGGTGAACTACGCGGCCCCCGACGTGGCGAAGCTCAAGGGCCGGCGCACCACCGAAATTTCGAGTTTGCTCGGATACAAGGTTGCCGACGAAATAATTCATCGCGATAATTTCGTCTTGCTCGAAGAGATAGGCTGATACGATTTTGCGATGGACCTCGAAGCACAAATTCTTGCGCAACTGAAAAGCGCTCGCGAAGCATCGCGGTCGCTCGCGCTCTGTCCGACCGAACGTAAGAACGCGGCGCTGATGTCTCTCGCGGAGGCTCTGAGAGCCAATTGCAGGACGATACTCGATGCTAACCGCAAAGATCTCGAGGTCGCGAAGAACTCGGGAAGAGCCGGTGCATTCCTCGAACGTCTCACGCTCAGTGACGCGCGGATCGCCGCGATGGCCAAGAGTGTCGAGGAAGTCGCGGCGCTGCCCGATCCGGTCGGCGAAGTGATCGAACGCTGGAGCCGTCCGAATGGTCTGGAAATCCATAAGGTGCGCGTGCCGCTCGGCGTCATCGCGATGATTTATGAATCGCGGCCCAACGTGACGATCGATGCGGGCGTGTTGACTTTCAAGAGTGGCAATGCGGTGGTCCTGCGCGGCGGAAAGGAAGCGCTCGGGGCCAACACGATGCTCGCCAGGATGCTTGTCCGATCGCTCGAGAATGCGGGCATCGATTCCGCGGCGATCCAGTTTATCGATACGCCCGATCGCGATGCGATCCACATTCTCAAGCGACATCCGGAGGCCCTCGACCTCATCATTCCGCGCGGCGGCGGCACTCTGAAGGAAGCGCTCGCCGGCTCGGCGGTTCCGCTGATGCCGCATTTCGAGGGCAAGTGTCACACCTATGTCGATCGCGCCGCCGATCTGAAGATGGCCGAGGTGATCTGCTTCAACGCGAAGGTGAGCCGGCCGTCGGTGTGCAACGCGATGGAGAAATTGCTGGTGCATCGCGAAGTCGCGGCGAACTTCCTTCCAGCAATGGCGAAGCGATTCATCGCCGCGGGCGTAGAGCTGCGTGGCGATGAAGTGACCTGCTCCATTGTGCCAAACATCAAGCACGCCACCGATGAAGACTGGGATGCCGAGTACCTCGATATGATTCTCGCGGTGAAGGTGGTCGATTCGATCGACGAGGCGATCGATTTCATTGCTCGTCACGGGTCGAGCCTGGCCGATGCGATCGTCACGCAGGATCAGAACGCTGCCGCGCGCTTTGAACGCGAAGTCGATTCGGCTACGGTCTACGTCAACGCGTCCACTCGTTTTACCGACGGGTTTGAGTTCGGCTTCGGCGCGGAGACCGGAATTTCCACCAACCGCTTGCATGCGCGCGGTCCGATGGGTTTGCGCGAGCTGACAACCTACAAATACGTCGTGCGCGGCACGGGCCAAGTCAGGAATTGAGATGCGGGTAGGAATCTTCGGTGGCAGCTTCAATCCGATTCACTTCGGACATCTGCGCGCGGCCGAGGAAGTGCGCGAGATGCTCAAGCTGGACATCGTGTACTTTGTGCCCGCATCGTCGCCGCCGCATAAACCCGAGGGCGAGCTGGCGCCGGCCGAGCATCGCCTGCAGATGGTGCGTCTCGCGATGAAGGGCAATCGTCACTTCATGGCATCCGATGTCGAGGTGCGCCGCGCCGGACGCTCATACACCATCGACACGGCGAAGCATTTCGCCACCACGTTGCGGCATCAGGCGGAGATTTTCATCCTGATGGGATCGGATCAGTTCCTCGAGCTGGAGACGTGGAAGGATTGCGACGAGTTGGTGAAGCTATGCAGCATCGTGGTGCATACGCGGCTGCGCGACGGGGAGATGGCGCCGCGCGTGTCGCTTGCCGCTCTGAATCGCTTTGGTTACATTAGGGAACAAGATCATTACGTGAATCCGAGCGGACAAACGCTGTCATTCGTACAAACCACGTTCTTTCCAATTTCCGCGACGCAGATCCGCAATAAAATCCAGAACAACGAATCGATTAATTATCTGCTTCCCGGCGATGTGGTCGACTATCTTCGCCGCCACGCGCTGTATTGATGCCGATTTTTCGCGCAACTTTGTTCGCATCGTTTAACTCCACGAAATCGGATTCGGTTGAGCTGAAAGCGTGAATGCTATCGATAAAGCATTGGCCGTCGCAGAGGCGGCGCTTGAAAAGAAGGCCTACGATCTGACGGTGCTCGAAGTCGAGCATCTCAATTCGATCGCCGACTACTTCGTGATCGCGACCGGACGTTCCGACGTGCAGGTGCAATCGATCGCACGCGGCATCGAGGAGCGGATGCTTCGGGTCGGACAGCACGCGCTCGCGGTCGAAGGTTTGCCGCATGCGCATTGGGTCGTGCTCGATTACGACGACGTCGTGATCCACGTCTTCTACGAGCCGGCGCGCGAATTCTATCGCCTCGAGAGCGTGTGGAGCGATGGTCACGAAGTGCCGCTGCCGGAGCCGTTTCGATCGCAAGCGCGCGACTTGCGCATCCGCGCGCGCGCATAAAAGGAAGGACGCCCACCGGAGAGCGTCCTTCCTGGTTCGAACCTCAGTTCTTACTTCTTAACTTTCACGATTCCCTTCAGCGTCACGGTTGTGCTGCCGGTATTCGGCGGGGTAGCGACGAGCTGAATGCTGCCGGTGGCAGGACTGGTGTTCTGCGGAGTGAAGGTGATCGTGACGGTACTGGTCGCGCGAGGAGCGATACCACCGCCGCCGGCCTCGCCGCCGCCGGAAAATGGCGGGTTGGGCTGCGCCGCCATCGACATGCCGGTCAGAAGTCCCTTGCCGACGTTCCTCAGGATCAGATTCGCCTGCCCTTGTACACCAACGCCAGTACTTGTGATCGTCAGCGTCCTCGGCACTGAAAGTTTGCCCGGCTCACCGACTCCCGTCACCGGAATCGTGATCGTGCCCTTGCTCGGATCGTTGCTCGTGATGGTGATCATCGCGCCATCGGAGGTCCCATCCGGGACGAAGGTGACAGTCTCAACCATCGGCGCGCCGCGAGCCGGAATCGCGAATGGTCCGGGCGGCGGGCTCAGAGTGAACGCGGTGCCGGGCTGATTGTTCATAATTGAGATATTGCCGGTCAACTCGCCGGTCTTCGCGACATTCCTGATAGTCACCTTCGCGGTCGAAAAGGCGCCCATAATGCCGATACCCACCGGACGGAGCGTCAACCGCGCCGGCACCGCGACGATCTTGCCCGGCGACGGTAGCGCGGTCGGAGTCATCGTCGCCGTCGGAGTAGGCGGAACTGTAGCTGTCGCCGTAGCAGTAGTGGTCGGGGTCGATCCGACCGGCGGGCCAATCTTCGCGATAAAGCCATTGGCGAAGCCGTGGTAGGAAGTCAGCTGTGATCCCTGGGTCGGGAAGTCCGATGAGTAAGTCGTGCCCGCGAGGTAGATGTTGGTGCCGGTGGGATCGACCGCGACTGCGCCTGCGCTGTCGTAACTGGTCCCGGCCAGGTAGCTCGAGAAGGTCACGTTGGTCGCGCTCGAATTGAGTTCCGCGATCACCGGATGAAACTGGAGTAGCTCTCCTACGTACGGACTCTTCAAGCCCTTCACGCTTCCGGGCTTGTTGGCGAAGTTGGTTGCCGTGAATGCGCCACCATAGCCGCTCACGTTCTCATAGACATAGGCCTGTTCCAAAGCGTTCACCCCGGCGAAGACGGTCGCGGGTGTTGAGCTGTTGTCGCGATCGATTTCCGGCGCCGAGTAACTGAACTGCGGTATGTCGGCGCGGAGGAAAGTGGCGAAGTTATCGGTACTCTCGTAGAGCCCTTGGAAATAAGTTCCGGCATACATGACCGGTGGCGTTGAATTGCGGTCGGCGTTCACCGTGGGGACCGCGGACATGGTGAGATTGGTCGCGCTCCAGGTTCCGGGAAAATTGCTGCTGGAAAAGTTGGCGGCGGTATAGACTCCGCGGCTGGTGCCCGCGAACACCTGAAATGGCGGATTTTTAGCATTCGAGGCGAGCGAGAAGACCGTTGCGGAGACCGGCAAGCCGGCGATCTGGCTGAAACTCGATCCGCCATTGGTACTGCTCCAAGCCCCGCTACCCACCGTACCGAGCAGGATGCGGGTATTACTCAATGAGCTGCCGGCGAGATCAACCACGACTTCGATTGGTTTGGTAAATCCGGTTGCGGAGAAGGTCGCTCCGAGGTTGGTCGAGATGTACAGACCGCTGGAAGTGCCGGCGAAAACGACGCTCGGAGTCAGCGACTCTTCGAATTGCAATGCGGTCACCGCACCGGAGGGTAACCCGGTGGCGGTCGCCCGGCTGAAATCGGTGCCGTCGCTGCTGATGAAGAGTCCCGTGGTGCTGCCGACGAAGGTGGCGCTGTTCCCCTCCTGAATTGTCAATGGAGACCCATTTGCCGCGGCCCAGGTAAGCTTATTGGGCGCCGGCGTTGGAGTAGGCGTCGCCGAGCTGCCGCCCTCCGCGAATTGCCAGAGTGCGCCATTGGCACCGGGGAAAGTCCCCACCGGATTGTTGGACGCGAAGGATGCCGACGTCGTGCTTCCGATCACAAAAACATCGCCCACGGTGTCGACCGCAATTCCATTAGTCGCGCCAAACAGCGGCGCGTCGCTCGTTCCCAACAGGGTCGAATAGACCGTGCTGCCGCCATCACCCGATAACTGGGCAATGAATTCCGCCGCGACGCCCGTCAAGCTTGTTCCCAGTCCGCCATTGGTCGGGAAATTGGACGAGAAGGTAATGCCTTCGACATAGGCATTACATGGCTCGGAGCAATTGGGTTGGATGGCGATGCCTTCCGCCTGGTCGTAATCGCTGCCGCCCAACAGCCGCGCATACGCGATGGTGCCGCTGGAATTGAGCTTCGCCGCGAATGCGTCGGTCGCGCCGGCTAGCGATGGTCCCTCAGTCTTGGGGAAATCCGTCGCATCGGTGCCGCCTGCCACGAAAGAGACGCCACTGCTGTCAACCGTGATACCGGTGGCGAACGTTATCGCGCTGCCGGCGCCGGTTGGGCCGGTGTTTCCAGCAATCAACGTGGTGAACACCTCGCCGCTGCCGTCAGCCGTCATCTCGGAAACGAACGCGTCGTCCTGACCGGTGAATCCGCTGGCACCCGGAAAACTCGACGACTGCGTCTGCCCTGCGACGAACGCATTGCAGTTGCTCGCGCATCCCGGTGGAACCGCGATCGAAAATGTCTGATCGAATTCGTTGCCACCCAAATAAGTCGCCCACGTCACCGAGCCGTCGGTGCCGAACTTCGCGACAAAACCGTCGCCGTTGCCGGGTGCGCTGCTGGGACCAACTGTCTCGGGAAAATCGGTCGAGAATGTCACGCCCGTCATGTAGGCGTTGCCGCCGCCGTCCACTGCCACAGCTTTACCTTCCTCGAAGTTGCTGCCCCCGATGAGCGTCGAGTAGAGCAACGTCGAACCATCGGAACTGATCTCCGAGACGAACGCGTCGGTATCGCCGGCGAAGGCCTGACTACTGCCGGTGGTAGGAAAGTGCGCGCAGACCGGGCAATCGAAGGCGAATCCGGTAACGTAGACATTGCCGTTCGAATCGAGCGCGGCGCCGTTTATCTCGGTCGTGGTGCCGCCGAAAAGTGTCGAGAACAGCAGCACCGGATCGATAGTGATCGCGCGCGAATGATCGTAGTCGCCCAGCGCGATAGTTATCCGGGCGGAGTGCGCGTGGCGATCGATTTTGTAATCGGCCGCAACGGTGCGCCGCACGCCATCAATATCCTGATATGCGAGCGGGCGTTTCAGCGTCAGACTTCCTTTCGCAGTCTTGAGCAGCGCGGCGCCATCGGCGGTCAAGTCGATGCCATCGATACCGTCGAAAGCGAGCGCGATGTTCTTCGCGTCGGCACCGGGCTTCAGCGCGAAATCGAACTCAAACGTTCCGCGGTCGCCATAGTAGGCGAGATCGATCCCGCGATAGACCTCGGCGTACCGCACGCGCGCGTAGGTGGGCACATCGCGATGCCACTTGCTTCGATCGCTGCCGCGATAGTAATTCACCACCCCCGGCAGCCGGTCCTCAGCTTCGGGACGAGTCGCATGCGAAGCCCCTTCGAGATTCATCCTGATTTCCGACAGCTCGGGACGCGACGGCTTGACGACCGGCTGATGCCTGGTCGGAGCGGTGGTCTGCAGTTGCGGCGCGCCGAGCGCGACAGTAGCGCCCGCGGGATCTAGAAAAGCCTCGAAACCGCTCCCGCGCGCAATGAAGTTCGTATCGCCCTGAACCTGGCCGCGGTTCTGTTCGAAGGCGAGCGGCAGCCGCGCGAAATTTGTCATCACGCGCGAGCGCTCCTTTAGCGAGGGACCCATCGGAGGGTATGACGCCGCGGGGTGATGAGTCGCAATCGGAACCAGCGCCAAAAAAAAGGCCGCCAAGATTGCGGCCACACTCGATCGGTTGATTGAAAACCAGCTTCGGCTGCGTTCCATCGTAGCCCCTCCCTTACCTCAAAAAAATCGCCGCCCCCAATATCAGGCTGCGCCAGCGCAAATTATACAGGAGCGCGATGATGGTAATAGGGGCAGCTATCAAACAGTTAGCTATCGAGAAGACGGAGCTAATTCGAGCAGACATAGATAGCGGCGGGCGCGCCGAGCACTGTGACGTGCAGAATACGCGAGGGACGCAAATGCGCATGCGTCCACAGCTCGCTCATCAGGCGCATCTCGGCGCTCAGCAGGACCATCGTGCCGCCCGGCTTGAGCACGCGGCGGAACTC
>DATGKG010000498.1:0-2453 GCA_035294805.1 Binataceae bacterium (SeqCode)
GCATCGACAATCAACGCGCCGCGCGCCGCGACTCTCACGCCGGCGATCGCGAGCACCAGCCGATCCGACTCGACCATCGCACCCGAGGATCCCGCGGCCATCAGGATGCGGCCGACGTTCGGATCGCATCCGAAGAACGCGGTCTTGACCAGTGGCGAGTTGGCGATTTGACGCGCGCATCGTTCGGCATCGGCAGGGGACTTCGCGCCCTTCACCTCGACCGTCACCAGCTTGGTCGCACCCTCGCCGTCATAAACTAGTTCGCGCGCGAGCGCTGCCGATACCGCCTCGACGCCCGCATTGAGGACGTCGAGATCCTTGCGCGAAAGCGCACGGTTTCCCGCCGCGCCACTCGCCATCAGGATGACGGTATCGTTGGTCGACATGTCGCCGTCGACCGTGATCGCATTGAAACTATGCGGCAAAGCGGCTCGGAGAGCCCCGCGCAAATGCGGCGCGGAAACTGCGGCATCGGTCACGAGATACGCCAGCATCGTCGCCATCTTCGGCGAGATCATCCCCGAACCCTTGGCGACGCCCGCGATTGTGACATCGGCGCCGGCAATACGAATGCTGGTGGAAAACATTTTCGGATGCGTGTCTGTCGTCATGACGGCGCGTGCGAAATCCTCCATGCCGTCAGGACGCAAGTCGCGCGCAGCCTCGCGGACGCCGGCGCCGAATTTTTGCAAATCGAACAGATGCCCGATGACGCCGGTCGACGACGGCGCGATCAGTTGCGCGTCGCATCCGATTTCATTCGCGGTCAGCGCACACGAATCGCGCGCGAGCTTTAACCCCGGCTTGCCGGTGAAGCTGTTGGCGCATCCGGAGTTCGCAACCACCGCCTGCAGGCGTCCGGACCGAATGCGATCCATCGTGACGTGAACCGGCGCGGCTTTGACGCGATTGGCGCTGAACACCGCCGTCGCAGCCGCGGGTGCATCGGCGACGATGAGTCCCAAATCCTTGGTGCCGGCGACGGTTTTCAAACCGGCGCTGACGCCGGAAAAGCGAAAGCCGCGCACTATCGCGGGCCCAGCATTAACGCGCATCGCGATCCTCCGTGCGCCGTACTATACGGACGAGACGGGAAGGATCAAATGATTTTGTGTTACGAAATCCGCGTCCCACGAATGGCTCCCTCTTCCTGTTTCATCTGAAGCGAGCGGAACGCGAAGCTGAAAATGTCGGCAGAGGCGCCAATTTGTCACTTCAGCAGTCGGGTGACGGCGGAATGGGTAGCATTCGAGAACTCGATACTCGCAGCTGAAGTGACACCCCATGTGTAGGCGCTTCCGAGATCCGTCGCGAAGCGCTCAGGATGACCTCGCGACGATGTCGCAAGGTCACTTGCCGTGGCAGCGTTTGTACTTCTTGCCGGAGCCGCACGGACATGGGTCGTTGCGACCGACGCGGTCCGGCTCGCGCTTGGCCTGCACCGGCTGCGATTGCTGGACCTCGTTGCCATGGCTCATCGTGACGCGCGGCGGCCGTGCGGCTTGCTGCTGCTGAACTTGTTGGACGTCCTGCGGTTTCTGGACCTGCACCGAAAAAACCTTTTCGACGATGTCCTTCTGCATCACTTCCATCAGCGCCTCGAACATCTCGAAGCCTTCCTTCTGATATTCGACCAGCGGATTTTGCTGCGCGTAGCCGCGCAGCCCGATGCCTTCCTTCAGGTGATCCATCGCGAGCAGATGATCTTTCCAAAGCGCATCCAGCGTCTGCAGCGAAACGATCTTCTCGATCTGGCGCATCACTTCAGGCGAGAACTCGGTCTCGCGCTGATCGTAGAGGGCTTTGATTGGTTCCAGGGCGAGTTCGATGATCTCGTCGGGATGCCGAACCTCTTTTTCGAGCGCGATTTCCTTCAAGTTCGGACGGAAGCGGAACTGCTTCAGAAACGCATTCTCGATTTCGGACCAATCCCAGTGCTCGGTATCCTTTTCGAGGTCGCAATGCGCCGCGACGATCTCCTCGATCACCGCCTCGCACATTCCCAACACGTCGTCCTTGAGCGGCTCGGGCGACAACAGCTCGCGGCGGCGATGGTACACCACCTCGCGCTGCTTGTTCATGACGTCGTCGTATTCGAGCAGATGTTTGCGGATGTCGAAGTTGTGCGCCTCAACCTTCTTCTGCGCATTTTCGATCGCGCGGGAAATCCATCGGTGCTCGATCGGCACGCCATCTTCCATCCCCATTTTGCCCATCAGCCCCTTGAGGCGATCGGCGCCGAAGATGCGCAGCAGGTCGTCTTCGAGCGAGATGTAAAATCGCGAGGAACCCGGATCGCCTTGACGCCCCGACCGCCCGCGCAGCTGATTGTCGATGCGCCGCGACTCATGGCGCTCGGTGCCGAGGATGTGCAGGCCGCCGGCCTTCAGCACCTCCTCGCGCTCGGCGGCGCATTGCTGTTTGTATTTCTCCAGCGCCGCCTGGAAGCCCGG
>DATGKG010000499.1:0-11106 GCA_035294805.1 Binataceae bacterium (SeqCode)
CGCCGAAGGTGCCGTGGAGTACGGGAAAAACCACATCGAGCGGCCCGCCGAGACTTTGCCGAGTGAGCGACACATCACCGCCGCGCGATGGCGTCGGAACGAGCGTGCGGCTGTCATTATGCGGCAGCAGCGTGACAGGCATGTCGCCGGCGCTGAGCGCACCGAGGTCGGGAGTGGTCTGCGCCAGTAGCTTCAGCGCGTTGTTCTCGAGGAACCAATGCCCCTCGTGATCGATGCCGATGGGAACGATCTCGTAGTGCGCGGGATCCATCGCGGACATTACGGTGAGCGCGGACCGCAGCGATATCTCATGCTCGCCGGACCGCCCGCCGAACAACACTCCGACACGTATTTTTTGCTCCGCCATCCGCGCCTCATCCGCCGAAGAATAATGACCCAAGCCGACAAAAATCTAAGCGGGCGGTTCGCGAACCGCCCCTACACGGAAAACGGTTCCTCAGCCGCGGTAGTTCGGCGATTCCTTGGTGATAAAGACATCGTGTACGTGGCTTTCGCGCTGGCCGGCTTCGCTCACGCGGATGAACTTCGCGCGACGGCGCAACTCGCCGAGGCTATGCGCGCCGATGTAGCCCATGCCCGCCTGCAAACCGCCAATGAGTTGCTCGACGTTCGATGCCAACGATCCGCGATGCGGCACGCGGCCTTCGACGCCTTCGGGCACGATCTTGTTGCCGTCGCTCACGTCCTGCTGCATGTAGCGATCGCGCACGCGCTCGCTCATCGCGCCAATCGATCCCATCCCGCGATATTCTTTGTAAGTGCGCCCTTGGTAGAGCACCGTCTCGCCCGGGCTCTCTTCGGTGCCCGCGATAAGCGATCCGATCATCACGCTCGAGGCTCCCGCGGCGAGAGCCTTGACGATGTCGCCGGAGAAGCGCACGCCGCCGTCCGCGATCACCGGAATGTTGCGCGGCTCGGCAATCGCAACGCAGTCCATTACTGCCGTCATTTGCGGCACGCCGACGCCGGAGACCACGCGCGTGGTGCAAATCGATCCGGGCCCGATGCCGACGCGCAGCGCGTCCGCACCCGCATCGATGAGCGCCTTGGAGCCTTCGCTGGTCGCGACATTGCCCGCGATCACCTCGACGTCGCCGGCTTCGCGCTTGGTCATCCGCAACGCATCGATAACGTTCTGCGAATGACCATGCGCGGTATCGATCAGAAGCACATCGACGCCCGCGCGCAGCAATGCGGCAACACGTTGCTCGCGATCCGGACCGACGCCGACCGCGGCGCCGGCGCGCAAACGGCCCATGGCATCCTTGCTTGAATGCGGATGGCGCGTCGCCTTGTCCATGTCCTTCACGGTGATCAGACCGCGCAGGCGATGATGCTCGTCGACCAGTGGCAGCTTCTCGATGCGCTTCGCCTGGAGGATGGATTTTGCTTCTTCGAGGCTGATGCCGGGGCGCGCGGTGGTCAGGTTGGTGGTCATGACTTCGCGAACCTGGCGATCGAGGCGCTTTTCGAAACGCAAATCGCGGTTGGTCAGGATGCCGACGAGGCGATGGCCCTCGACGACGACCGGCAATCCCGAAATCCGGTAACGCTCCATGATCTGCAACGCTTCGCCGATTTTCTGCTCAGGATGCACGGTGACGGGATCGGTAATCATCCCGCTTTCATACTTCTTGACGGTTTCGACTTCGGCCGCCTGCTGCTCGACGGTGAGATTGCGATGCATGATGCCGATGCCGCCCACTTGCGCGAGCGCGATCGCGGTGCGCGATTCGGTCACAGTGTCCATCGGGCTGGAGACCAGCGGCAGGTGCAGCCGAATCTTCGGCGTTAGCGCGGTGGAGACGTCGCATTGCGAGGGCAGGATGTCGGAGGCCTGCGGCAACAGCAGCACGTCATCATAGGTGAGACCTTCGCGAAGCTCCTGATGCAGCATAACGATCCTCCGTTAGTGAAAAAAAAGCCCGCAGAAGTTCCTGCGGGCTCTTTGAGCCTATAAAAAAATCGCGGCCTTGTTACGGGCTCGCGCCATAATCTTTGATATCAGAGATGAGGGGCCTAATCAATTCGCGATTAGTGCAGCTACGGATTCTGATTCGACGACGGCGGCGATTGTGTATCCACCGGTGGCGGCGGAGGCGGCGCGTTCTCCAAAGACGCTTCGCGCTTTACCTCTTCGTAAATCAGGATGAAGCCTGCCATGCCCCCCGCGCCGATGCCCATCGAGGCTGGATAAGATTTGTGCGCCGCAGCTGCGAAGATCGCGCCTGAGCCTGCGCCAATCACTCCTGCGACTGCGGTCGCGGCAAGTTCCTGATTCAGCGTCATCGGCTGCGTCGAGCATCCGGCAACGAGGAACGCGAGTAGCAGCAGCGAAGAAATTCTCATGTCTATCCTTTGCGTCAGGGTCCGACGTTCAGCGGCGGCGCGGGATCGATCATCCGGGGGTCGTCGCTCGCGATGCATTGCACCGGGCGCTGCAAATGATTTTCCGCTTCCTCAAGTTCAAGGTCGCATTCCGGACCGGTATCAAAGGTTGTCACCTTCGCCCATTTCAAAACCGGCGCCTGTAAATCCCCCCTGGGAAACTCTTGCGTGATGGGCGCGGCGACCAGGAACCACGTGCGCGGGATGCTGGTTTCGACGCGCGCGCGAGCGAATGGATGATGATTGGCGCAACTCGCGAGTACGATCGCGAGCATCGCCCACAACTTCCGTCCGGCCGCTACTTGCCGCACCACACCGGTGTGCGTTTTTCGAGAAATGCGCCGATACCCTCCTGCGCGTCCGCCGCGAGCGCGTTCTGGCTCATCACTTCCTTGGTCAGCTCGTAAGCTTTGCCTTGGTCGAGGTCGATTTGCGCGTAGAACGCCTGCTTGCCGATGCTGACGGTCAACGAACTCGCATCGGCGATCTGCATCGCGAGGGTCCGCGTCTCTGCGATAAGGTCGGATTGTGCCACGACTCGGTTGATGAGTCCCCATTCGGCGGCAGTATGCGCATCGATGGGTTGTCCGGACAACAGCATCTCCATTGCGCGCTTGCGCCCGATTGCGCGCGAGACGGCAACCATCGGGGTCGAGCAGAACAATCCGATCTTCACGCCCGGCGTGGCGAACTTCGCATTCTCGCTCGCTATTGCGAGATCGCAGGTCGCGACGAGCTGGCATCCGGCGGCGGTCGCGATGCCATGAACGCGCGCGATCACCGGCTGAGGAATGGTCTGGATGCACTGCATCAGCCGCGCGCAAAGATCGAATTCCTCACGATAGAAGGCAAGATCGCGTCCGCGCATCTCACTGAGGTCGTGGCCAGCGCTAAACGCGACCCCGCCGCCGGCGAGGATCACGGTGCGTATTTCGCGTCGCCGCCCGAGTCCTTCGAATGTCTCGATCAGCGCGGACATCATCGCGGTCGACAGCGGATTGCGCTTCTCGCCGCGGTTCATCGTGACGGTCGCGAGGCCTTCTTCCTCTTCGAGGAGTACGTATGGCTGTTCCGGCATGATTGCCTCCTGCGGCATTCAGTTTCGCGCGTTACTCCTCGGACTTCCATTCCTCCGGGTAGAGCAGCAGCAAGTCGCGTCCGAGCGATCGCACGAGGAAGCGCTGAATCTCGTTGATGGTGCGCTCCAGGCCGCGTCCGCCGATCAGCCAGTGCCCGCGCCCGGGAATCTTCACGATAGGCATGCCGATGCGATGGGCGAATGCCTCGATCATTTGATATGGCGCGAAGATATCCGATTCGCCGGCGACGATTAGCCGTGGCGCGCCTTTCCCTAGCAACATAATGTTATCTTTCAATACATCCTGTGCGGTCGCGGTCGCGCCGGGAATCAGCGTCTTGATGATCTGTGTGCGCGAGTAAACGTCGGCATCGGCTATGAATTCGAACAACATCCGCCCTGATGGAGGATTGAGCGGCCGTCCTTGCCACGTCCGAATGCGATTGGCGAGGTTCATGAAGAGCGGCGTGCGATAGCCCGGCACCAGCGGCGCGATTGCGACCGCCGCTTTCACCGAGGCACGCTCGGCAAGCTTCAATGCCACCAGACCGCCGAGGCCGTGGCCGATCACAATCGTCTCGCGGCCCACCGCTGCGACCGCTTCGCCGGCAAGTTCGGTGAGCTGTTCGAAATCGAGTTTTTCGAGCGGCGGCGTTCCGCCCTGACCGATAACGGCGTGGAGATCGGGCGCGAAAACTTCCCATCCCATCGTCGAAAAATATCCGACCAGCGTCGCGAGATGGCGCGCGGTCGTGAACATTTCGGGCAGCACGAGAATGGGCCACGCGAACTTCAGTGGATCGGGAAGTTCCGTTTGAGCGGGAAAGCGGCCGAGGCGCGTGTCCACGGCTCACGCGGCGGCGCGCTCGCGCGCCATCAACTTCGCAAATCGAAACGAAGGAAACGGATGTTCGCCATTCGCCATTTGCGCGAAACGCACCATCTCGTCGGCCGCCCACGCTTCGCGATTTGCCGCGAGATGCGCAAGATGCGAGCTGTGATCTAGCCAGAGATGCTGCGAGACACGCAGGCTGGCGTTGTAGTAGGGCATCAGCGCGGTATCGCGACGACGGGTGAATTCGCGCATCGCATCGCGTGCGATGGTTTTTCCGCGCGCCGCCTCGAACCACGCCGGCGCGAGGCCGCCGAGGATTTCCGCGCTCATCAGCGCGAAGGAGTGTCCCTGTCCGAAGAGTGGATCGACGTGCAGGCCTGCATCGCCAAGCAGAATCGCGCCGTCGTGAATCGGATCGCGCCAAGTGTTCAGCAGCAAGCCCGACGAACGAATTTTTCCCACGATGCGCGCGCCTTCGAGAATTTTTCCGAGCGTCGATGACGCGCCGATGTAGCTCATGAAGTTCGATGAAAGGTCGGCGCGGAAGTCATGCATCTCGTTCGCGTCGAACGCCACCCCTGCGACGACGAGGCCGTTGTTACAGCGGCACGCGAGGCCGGCGGTCCCCGGGCTCGCCTCGAATTCGGCGATCAGCGTGTCGTCGAGTTTCGCGCGCGGCACATTCTCGAAGTATGCGTAATAATATGTTCGCGCGCATTTCACGTCTTTGCGCCTGAAGGCGCCGGCTTCCGCGCCCAGCTTCGCTATATTGCTGCGCAGTCCGTCGGCGCCGATCACGAGCGGCGCGCGGAACTCATGCATACCGGAAGCGTCTTCGCCGCGAACGCCTACAATCGCGCCATCTTCAATGACGAGGTCGGTGACGCGGAATTTTTCGTGCATCGCAATGCATTCGATCGCGCGCGCCGCATCGACCATCGCGCCGTCCATGCGGTCGCGGCTCAGGCATAATCCGCGGATGTCATCTGATTGGTCGAGGTGCGCAGAGTAGTCGAAGCCGGGACCGAGGTTGCGCATCGAGGAAAATCGCACACCGCCGAGGCGCTCCATCGTTTCGAGCACACCGAGGCGCTTCAGTACCTGCGTTCCTCCGGCGAGCACGATGTGGGTGGAAATCGTATCGGATGGAAACGCGCTCTTGTCGAGGAGCAGCACCTTGAGCCGCCGGCGACCCAACATGATCGCCGCGGCCGTGCCGGCGACGCGCGCGCCGACGATGATCACATCGAAGGAGGTATTCGAGGTCACGTGAAGATATTGCGGTGTGGCGATGCGCGTGCGCAAGGCGGGGACAAAGAAAGAGCCCCCTCTTTCAAGGGGGCTCTCCCGGTTTATCGAGGCTTTTAGCCTCGGCTTAATCCAGCAGCAGGACCGGCATCTCGCCAGCCTCCGGAGAAATCATTCCGGAGGGAAACTTGTCATAGAGTTACTTCTTCTTTTTCTTTGGGGCCTTTTTCTTCATAGCACTCTTCAATTTGGATTTGGATTTGATGGCCCGCTTTGGGGCCTTCTTCCGAACACCTGGCATAGACACCTCCTCTCTTTCTGCTGCTGCTGGAGAAGCACCCGTGCTTATTAGATAGCCTTTGCTACCTACGATTACAGGGCCACTATATAAATGCGTTATGTCCAACGCAATAGCTCAAGCGGTGGTTATATAAAGAAATTTTAAAGTCGGAACAAAGCTCTAGGTAACTGTGTTTTTCGCCTCACCGCTGCGTTTTATTCATAAGCATACTTGAACTGACGTGCCCCCGTGCTTTACCATCAACGCGATGTTTCGCTTAAGTAACTGGCTTGGGCGGCAATGGCCAAATCTAATGCTCTCCACGGTCCTGGTCGCCTTGCTGGCGAATGCCTTGCTGGCCGCGATGGGGCCTCGCGATTTGGTGATGTTGCGCGAACGCCGCTCCGAACTGGAGCAAACTCGCGCCGACCTGATGTTGCAAAAGAGCGAACTTGAAACGAGCGTTCAGAACCTCCGTTCCAACGATAGATTCATCGAGCATCTCATCCGGCGCGAACTCGGCTACGCGCGCACCGATGAAGTGGTCTACAAGTTCACCGGCCCCGCCGCCTCGGATCCCCGGAAAGAACCCGCAGCCGAAACATCGCAAACCAGAGCGCGCCGATCCGTGCTCGCAGGCCTCACCCTCCAGCTACTTTCTGAAGTAGGACTCGCCAACAAGTAGTATCGCACGATCGCTATGCCGATCGCGCCAGCAGTCCGTACTGGCGCGCCTCGCGCTCGAGTTGCTCGCGAAACTCCGGATGCGCCAACGCGATCAGCACCTTGGCGCGCTCGCGAATCGATTTGCCCTTGAGATTGGCGATGCCGTACTCGGTCACCACGTACATCACGTCGGTGCGCGGAGTCGTCACCACATTCGATTCGTCGATCCGCGCCACGATGCGGCTTGCCCGCTTGCCGCCGCGCTCGTAGGTCGAGGCGAGACATAGAAACGCCTTGCCGCCGCGCGAGGCATACGCGCCGCGGATGAACTGGAGCTGGCCGCCGGTGCCGCTGATCTGCCGCAGTCCAGCCGATTCCGAGCAGGCCTGGCCGAACAGATCGATTTGTGCCGCATTACAAATCGCCACCGCGTTGTCGTTTTGCATGATGTGATGCGGCAGGTTGGTGTAGTCGACAGGCCCCGCGAAGCAGGCGGTATTACGATCGAGAAATTTGTACATCCGTGACGAGCCGGCCGCGAAGCAGTAGGCCATCTGATAGCGATTGGTCGTCTTGTGCGCGCCGCTGACCTTGCCCGATTCATACAAATCCACCAGCGAGTCCACGAACATCTCGGTGTGCACGCCGAGGTCCTTGATCGATGACTTCGCGAGCAGTTCGCAGACCGCATTCGGCATCGCGCCGATGCCGATTTGCACGCACGCGCCGTCCTGAATTTCATTCGCGATGATCGCCGCGACCTTCTGATCGATCTCAGTCGCCGGCGGATTCTTCAGCTCCGGCATCGCGCCTCTGCCGCCGTCGATGACGTAATCAACTTCGCTGATGTGGACGCCATTCTCGATGCCGTACACGTAAGGCATCGATTCGTCAGTTTCGATGATGAGCGTCTTCGCGCGCTCGGTGATCGCCTTGTGATAGGTGACCGAAATTCCGAAGTTGAAGAATCCGTGCTCATCCATCGGCGCGCACTTGAGCACCGCGACGTCGACATCGACGAAACGGCGATAGTAATCGGGCGCCTCGCCAAAGTTCATCGGGATGTGACAACAGAGCCCGCGGTCGTGCATCTTTCGTTCGAGGCCGGAGAAGTACCACGAATGATAGGTGGCGTGACGCGACTCGGGATCTGCCTCGATGACGGCGCGCGGCTTCATCGCGAGGCATCCGCGGATGCGCACATCGTTCAACTTTGCGACACGCGCCGCGAGCGCCTTGTCGAACAGATCGGGCTGTGCGGCGCCGAAGCCGTATTCGAGCCACGAATCCGATTTCACCATCGCCGCGGCTTGTTCGGCATCGATGGTTTTGCGTTTGAGTTCCGCCTCATGTGAAAGTGCCATAGTTGTGTCGTCCCCCTTCGCGGGCGTGGCGCTTGACTGACTGCGATGCGTAGGATTTTCTTCAACCCTCGCGCTTTCATCAAGATCAATGGCAAGTCTGGAAGTAGGCAAGCAAGAGCCCCGCGCTGCGCAGGCATCGTCGTATGCGCGGCTGATCCTTTTTATAACCGTCTTCATCGACCTGCTCGGCTTCGGCATCGTGATTCCGTTGCTGCCGATGTTCGCGACGCGGCTGGGCATCTCGTTTGTCGGCATCGGCGCGATCATGGCGGTTTACTCGCTGGCGCAGTTGGTGTTCGCACCGATCCTCGGACGCATCTCCGATCGCATCGGACGCCGCCCGGTCATCATGCTGGGTCTGCTCGGCTCGTCGGTAGGCTATCTCATCTACGGATTGGCAGGGTCTTTCGCTGGATTGTTTCTCTCGCGCGCGCTGCACGGGGCGTGCGCCGCGACGATTTCGACCGCGCAGGCATATATCGCGGACACTACCGACGAATCCAATCGCGCGCGCGGGATGGGCATGATCGGCGCGGCGTTCGGACTCGGATTCGTAATCGGTCCTGCGATCGGCGGATTGCTCGGGCGCAACGATTTGCGGATTCCCGGATTCTTCGCGGCGGCGCTGACGTTTGCGAATCTGATATTCGCGGCGCTGCGGCTACCCGAATCGCATCAGCCCGAGCCGGACGCGCGCATCGACGCTTCCGTGATCGTCGCGCCGATTCGCGATCTTCCACGCCAGCTTTTCACCCATCATCTGGCGCGGCTTTTCTCGATTTGCTTCCTCACCACCTTCGCACTGGCGGCATTTGAGACCACCTTTGCCATCATGATCCCGGTCGTTTACGGCTACGGCGCGACCGGTATCGGAACGCTGCTCGCCTTCACCGGACTGATGCAGGCGCTCACGCAAGGTTATCTGCTCGGCAAAGTCGTCAAGCGCATCGGCGAAAAGAAGGTCTTGTCGCTTGGAATCATATTGCTCGCGATCGGGCTCGCGCCGCTCGCGAATATGCCGACCCCATCGACATTGCTGCTCGCGCTCGCGCTGCTCTCGATCGGTTACGGATTCGCAAGCCCAGCCATCGCCAGCATCATTTCGAAGCAAACCGAACGCGCGCTGGAGGGCGAAGCGTTGGGCATCAACCAGTCGGCCTCGTCGACCGCGCGCATCCTCGGGCCGCTCGTGGGCGGCGCGGCTTTATGGCTGGGGGCGTCGGCTCCCTACGTGGGTGGTGCGGCTGTCGCACTCATGGCATTTATACTTGCGCGCGGCCTCGAGGAAAGCTGAACCGCGAGGAGAACAATTTGACCAATATCGTCGGATGGCTACTCGTCTTTCACCTCTTCGGCGTAATCTTCTGGATCGGGAGCCTGCTTTTGATCGCGAGTCTGCTCGCGATGGTGGACAACGAAGTGGGCGTCGCCAAGGAACGCTTCATCATGGTCGCCAGCTCGCTGTTTTACGGCGGATGCAACATCGGCGGCGCGGTCGCGATCATCTTCGGAACCCTGCTGATGGTGGAGGAGCCGGAACTGCTACGCCAGGGTTGGCTGCACGTCAAACTCGGACTCGTCTTCATCCTGCTGCTGGTGCATTTGCGGTTGCATCGGAGAATCGTTGCGCTGAGCGACAATCCGTCTTCGGTGACGCGGGTGGAATTCCGCGTTATCCACGGCGTCGTAAGCCTCCTGCTGCTGGCCATCCTTGCGATGGCTATCATGAAACCCTTCTGAGGCGCGTCGATCGAAGCGGCCGCTGCTCAATCATCGCGCTGCGGCTTGAGCGTCGGAAACGCACACGCTTCGCATAATTGACTGAGTCAGTCAATTATGCGAGAAGGCTTTACTATGCGCACGCGCCCCGCAAGTTGGCTTTCCGATTTGTTGCAAGCCGCCACGAAAGTATTTGCGGCCAAGGGCTTTCGCCAAACCCAGATGTCGGACATTGCTCGCGAAATGGGGGTCTCGCAGGGCACGCTCTACAACTACGTCGAGAGCAAAGAAACCTTGTTCCTGTTGGTATGCCAGTCGGGGTTCAGTGACGGTTCGATTGAAGCGCCGCAACAACTTCCGATCGCAGCCCCTTCTTTCGAGGCGATGCTGCGAAAAATCCGCGAACAGACGTTCTCCAGTACCCGGCTTGACGCTCTTCGCGCTGCGCTTCGCTCGAAGCAGGTGGGCGATGCCCGTGCAGAGCTGGAAGGTGTGCTACGCGAATTCTATTCCATAATAGAGCGCAATCGGCACGGCTTCGATGTGGTAGAACGCTCGGCGCTTGACGTACCTGAGCTGGCACGGATGCTCTTCGTGGAGGGTCGCCGAAAGGGGGTCGGTGACTTCGCACGGTATATCACCAATCGCATCGAGTCAGGTCACTTCAAACCGGTTCCCGATGCAGCGACTGCCGCGCGCTTTATCATCGAGGCGATAACCTGGTTTGCACGTCACCGCCATAATAGTCCCGACTCGCAGATGATTAGCGACCATGACGCGCTCGAGACGACGATTCACTTTCTGGTCGGCGCGCTGATTCCGGGCGACCGGCATGAGACTTAGGGTCGGCGCAAACGGAATCGGACAATCAAAGGGACGGTCGACAACTTCGAGGAAAAAAGTATTGAACAGGTTCGATAGAGGCCTCTGGAAAAAGGTCTGGTCTCTTCTCAGACTCTACTGGGTATCCGCAGAGCGCGGTCTCGGAGTGAAGCTGCTTGCGGGTGTCGCCATGCTCGCCGGGGTTGGACTTGCGGTCGGGGCCTACGCCACCTACCTGAATCGGGACATCACCAATGCACTGGTGGGAAAGCATCTGGCCCAATTTTATCACGTGATGTTATTTGCGGCCGCGGCGGCCGCAGTCGGCGTGCTGGCGAAGGTCCTGGAAGAGTACGTCGGCAGTCTCCTCTACATTGAGTGGCGCGAATGGCTGACTCACTATTTCGTCGATCAAGGATTCGCCCATCGCGCTTTCTATCGAATGGGCTTGATCGGGAAGGTGGATAATCCCGACCAACGGATCAGCGACGACATTGGCTCTTTTGTTGAATCAACCGAGATCTTTACGGTGACGTTGGTATTTGCGATTGCCGGCGTCATTACCTATTTCGCCATTCTATGGTCGATCTCATCTTCACTGGCACTTTTCCTGATCGCTTACTCAATTCTTGGCACCTACTTCTCCGTCGTCATAGGGCGGCGTCTCATCGGGCTTAATTACTAC
>DATGKG010000500.1:0-2786 GCA_035294805.1 Binataceae bacterium (SeqCode)
GCAACTCCGGGGAACAGAACGAGGTTCGGAAGGGGAAACAGCGGAATAATTCTCGGTAGCTCGGCCACCTTTTCCAGCCCGTGGCGTTTGGCTGGAGATTAGGTCTATCTCTGGCTTAGGTCAAGGCATCGGTAAGCAACCGATCGTGATGTGAACATTTTAAGGTTCATCACGGTCCAAGGTCTCGGACCTCCGCTAATCGATCTCACAGCAAGGCGCGACCGTTGGAATTCCCTTTTGGACGGGTAACTTCGAAATCCGATTGAACTAATGCTCGATTCGCCCTACAAATGATCGTGCGAGCACTTAATTAGGTGCTGGTCTTTTCCTGGAGAAAATCTGATGCTGGACATTACGAAAGACATTCATTCGCTGACCACCTTCCGACGCAAGTCCGGCGAATTTCTCAAGCAGCTTAAAAAGAGCAAACGGCCCGTGGTTCTCACCGTCAATGGTAAAGCCGAGGCGGTAGTGCAGGACGCGGAATCGTATCAGCGATTGCTCGACATTGCCGCGCGCGCCGATGTCTATGAGGCTCTCCGGCAAAGCGCCGACGACATCGCCCACGGCCGAACCCGGCCAGCTCGCGAATTCTTCAAAGAGTTTCGGCGGCGCCATGGCATACCGCGTTGAATTGACGCGCCGCGCAGAACGAGACATGCAGGATATTTACGATCGAATCTCGGCGGAGGATTCTGTCGTCAGCGCGAATTGGTTCAACGGGCTCGAAGATGCCGTCTCCTCGCTGGAACGAATGCCACGCCGCTGTCCATTAGCGCCGGAGAGTAAACACTGGAACCAGCCGTTACGCCACCTGCTCTATGGCGCGAAGTTGGACACGTATCGCGTCATTTACACGATCGACGAAGCCGGGAAGACCGTCCGGATTCAGACAGTCCGGCATGGCGCCCGAGATGCGTTCCTTAATCGGAAATGACGCCAAAGCTCCGCGGACGCTGGCAGCGCTATCTCCATTCGGGAAAAAAGCGTATCCATCGGCTATGGCAGCGGTGTGTGACACTCCTTGCCGGAGAATAGATTGCTGAAGTTTCCACACACCATCGCGTTCGCGCTGCTCGGATGGTTCCTCATGGTCACGCCGCTCACGCAGGATTGGCCATGGCATCCGGTAAACGGCGCGCCGCTCAAGCATTGGTACAACAAAAATGATGTCGCGTTCGGATCGAAGCAGGAATGCGAGGTCGACAAGCAGCGCGTGATCCTTCATGCGAGGAATGCTTCGGCGGAAAACGACACCCGCACGCTGCAGCTCTATTACTGGATGATGCTGCAATGCGTCGCCTCCGACGATCCGCGCATGAAGGACTGAGCAATGGGCGCGCGCTCAGGCAGCAACTATCTCTCGACGCTCAAAAAGCTGAACGCCGAAATATGGCTCGGCGGCGAGCGCGTCGGCGAAGTTACCTCGCATCCGGCGTTTCGCGACTGCGCGCGTTCGATCGCATCGCTCTACGACATGCAGCTCGAGCGAGTCGAGCAGATGACTTTCCGCACCGATGATGGCGGGCGTTCCGGTTTGTCATTTATACAGCCAAAAAGTATCGATGAGCTCCGCAAGCGCTCGCGCATGATGGCGGCGTGGGCGAATTTCAGCGGCGGGATGATGTTCCGCACGCCCGACTACCTCAACGTTGCGCTCGCCGCGATGGCGTCGGCGCGCGATTTTTTCGCGGCGAGCGACCCGCGCTACGGCGACAACATCGCGAACTACTACCTCGAGGCGCGCAAGCACGACTGGTGCGCGACGCTCACATCGATTGGACCCGGGACCACATTCGCGAAGACCAACGACGGCATCGTCGTCAAAGGGACCGGCTCGTCCGCGCCGCTCGCGCCGTTCGCGGAAGAGCTACTGGTATTTCCTTCGACGCCGCTGAACCTCGAGCACGCCGCGATCGTGTTCGCCATTCCATCCAACACGAAGGGCGTTCGATTCATCTTCCGCGACGATGACGCTTTGCGTATCAATGCGGCGCGCTCGCATTTCGGCGCTCCCCTCGCCTCGCTCTTCGATGTCACCGATTGTCCGGTCATTTTCGATGCTGTGCTTGTACCGTGGCAGCGCGTGTTCCTCTGTGACGACCCTGCGCGATGCGATTCACTTCTGGATGATACCAGCGCGCGTACGCACATGCTGCATCAAACGGCGGTGAAGAACCTCGCGAAGGCGGAATTCATTCTCGGCCTCGCTGGGCGCATTGTCGAAATCACAGGCACCAGCGGAGCAAACATCGGCTCGCGGGTCTGGCTCGCGGAGATCATCAACGCCACCGAACAAGTGCGCTCATGCCTGCGAATAGCGGAAGCCGACGCGACCGCGGATAGATCGGCAACCATGACTCCGTCGCGAGCACCGCTCTTTGCTTCGCGCTCGCTTCATTGGAGCGTCTCCATCGCGATGATTCAAATCGTGCAGACAATGGCGGGCACAGATGACATCACGCCGTCGGCATCGCAACCAGAGCCAACCGATCCCATCGAGCGCGAGAGAGCAGCGTTGCATCGTATAGCGTGGGATGCGATCGCCAGCCCATTCGCCAAAAGTCAGGTCGAGTTCGAGCGCGCCCACGGCGATTCGCTTCACATGGCCGGCGACTCGCTCGAGGTCGGCGATCTCGCGCCATACATCGAGCGCATCAAGGAATTCCTCACGCGCATCGGCTGATGTGCATAGGTCAGTTGCCGAAGCCGAAGCCGGCCAATTCAAAGTGACTGGTGCCCGGTGCGGTCGCGACGATCGATAGCAACGTGAGGTCGTGGCCATC
>DATGKG010000501.1:0-3245 GCA_035294805.1 Binataceae bacterium (SeqCode)
ACTTCACGCGTCGATTCGCGAAGGCCGTCGCACCTCTGGGGGAAGCGATCGGGCTTGATGTTGAGCCGGGAATGGTCGACTACATGAAGGCCGACGCGAAGAAGCTCGGCCTAACAAATTACGACGCGCGCGTAGTCAAGCCGGACGATCCTGCGCTCGCGCCGCATTCAGTCGATGTCATCTTCTTCTGCGATGCGCTGCATCATATCGACGATCGCGCGGCCTATCTTCGCAGGCTAATTCCGGCGTTGAAGCCGGGCGGACGTGTTATCGATGTCGATTTCAAGAAGGAGCCGCTACCCGTCGGTCCACCGCCGCCGCACAAGCTTGCGCGCGAGGTGGTCGTCAAGGAATTCCATGACGGCGGCTATCGACTGCTTCGCGAGCACGACTTCCTCAAGTATCAGTATTTCCTCGAATTCGTACCGCAGTAGCCGTGCTTGCCAGATCCCGAGAAGGCTTGCTTAACTAAACGAACGTTCAGGAGGAACCGAGAGCATGCATGACCTCGTAATCCGCAATGGAAAAGTCGTCGATGGCACCGGCAGGCCTTCCTTCGTCGGCGACGTCGCGATCGATAACGGCAAGATCACTTCCGTCGGCGGCAAGATCGGCGCGGGTCGGCGCGAAATCGACGCGACCGGACTCCTCGTCACGCCGGGCTTCGTCGATATCCACACTCACTACGACGGCCAGGTCACCTGGGACCCGTATCTGACGCCCTCGAGCTGGCACGGCGTCACCACCTTGGTGATGGGCAACTGCGGCGTCGGTTTCGCGCCCGTCGCCCCTGGCAAGGAAGAGTTCCTCATCGGCCTGATGGAAGGGGTCGAGGACATTCCCGGCACCGCGCTCGCCGAAGGCATCAAGTGGAACTGGGAAAGCTTTCCCGAATACATGAACGCGGTCGAGAAAATGAAGCGCGCGGTCGATGTCGGCGTGCAGGTGCCGCACGGCTCGGTACGCGCATATGTGATGGGCGAGCGCGGCGCGCATAACGAAGCCGCGACGCCCGACGACATCGAGAAGATGGCCGCCGTTGTGCGCGACGGTATCCGCGCGGGCGCGCTTGGCTTCACCACTTCGCGCACGATGCTGCATCGCGCGAAGAACAAGGAGCTGGTGCCCGGAACTTTCGCGAGTGAGGACGAGCTGCTCGGCATCGGACGCGCGCTCGGCCAGGCCGGTCACGGCGTGTTCGAGATGGCGTCGGACATGGTCGGCCCCGACGCGACGATGGAGTGGATGGTGAAGCTATCGGCGGAGACCGGGCTGCCGATCACCTTCGCGATGGCGCAGACCGATCGCGATCCACATTCGTATCGCAAGATGCTGATGCGCGTCCGCGAGCTCAACGCCAACGGCGCCCATCTGGCGCCGCAAATCTCCGCGCGTCCCACCGGCTTGCTGATGGGACTGGAGAGTTCGCTGCATCCGTTCATCACGCATCCGACCTACAAGACCATCGCGCATCTGCCGATCGATGAGCGCGTCGCGAAGATGCGCGACCCCGAGATTCGCGCGCGCATCCTGTCCGAACAACCGAGCGTGAAGGACAAGGCGACCCATATGATGGTCACCAACTTCGCCAAGTATTTTCCGCTCGGCAATCCGCCTGACTACGAGCCGGTGCGCGAATCGAGCATCGCGGCGCGCGCCGAGCGACTCGGCAAGAGCGCGGCGGAGCTCACCTACGACATGATGCTCGAGCGGGACGGCCGCGAGCTGCTCTACATGCCGCTCGGCAACTATGCCGAATACAATCACGACGCGCTGCGCGAGATGCTGCTCGACCCGGTCACGACGCTGGGGCTCAGCGATGGCGGCGCGCATTGCGGACTCATCTGCGATGCGAGCATGCCGTCCTACATGCTCTCGCATTGGGTGCGGGGACGCAGCCGCGGCGAGCGGTTGCCGGTCGAGACCGCGGTGCGCCTGCAGACCAGCGACACCGCGAAGCTGTATGGGCTTGGCGATCGCGGCGTGCTGCGGCCGGGGATGAAGGCCGACGTGAACGTCATCGACCTTGATGCGCTCAAGTTGCATGCGCCGCAGATGGTCTTCGATCTGCCGGCAGGTGGTCGGCGTCTCATCCAGCGCGCCGAGGGTTACAAGTTCACCATCTTGAGTGGCGAAGTAACCTTCCAGGATGGCGTTCCGACCGAGGCGATGCCGGGCAAGTTGATTCGCGGTCCTCAGCACGAGCAGGCCTGACGGGTTTCAATTCGATTCTGAAAACAGGCCGAGGGGCACCACGTCCTCGGCCTGTTTGCTTTATCCTTAACCGATGGAATATCGCAGCTTCGGAAAAACCGGCCTCGAGGTCAGCGTGCTCGGATTCGGCGGGGCGGAAATCGGCGAGCACGGCGTCGGTCATAAAGTCGCGGGCAATATTCTCGGCGCAGCGCTCGATGCCGGCATCAACGTGATCGATACCGCCGAATGCTATTCCGATAGCGAGGAGCTAATCGGCAAAACGATTGCGCATCGCCGCGACGACTACCATCTCTTCACCAAGTGCGGCCACGTCACCGGCGCGCTCGATCATCTGCGCCTCCACGAATGGGACCCCCGCCTCCTCGCGAAGAGCATCGACCAGAGTTTAAAAAATCTACAAACTGACCATGTCGATCTATTGCAGCTTCATAGTCCTTCAGAAGTGCGGCTGCGCAAGGGTGATGTCATCCGCGCCGTTGAGGATGCGAAGCGCGCGGGCAAGACGCGTTTCATCGGATATAGCGGCGACAGCGACGATGCGATCTTTGCGATCGAGAGTGGCGTCTTCGATGCGCTGCAAATTTCCGTGAGCATCGCGGATCAGGAATCGATCGAGCGCGTACTTCCGCTGGCGAAGAAGCGCGGGCTCGGCGTTATCGCAAAGCGTCCGGTCGCCAACGTCGCATGGACACGCACTCGCGTCGCCTCGAGTGATTACGCGCGTGAGTATTGGAATCGGCTCAAGAAGCTGAAGTTCGATTTCCTCGCGCAACCCGACGCGTTCTCGACCGCATTGCGCTTCACGCTGAGCGTGCCGGGCGTCCACACGGCGATCGTCGGCACCTCGAAGCCCGCGCGCATCGCGGGGAACGTCGAAGTTGCATCATCCGGCGCGTTGCCGGCAGCGCAGTTCGATGCCATCCGCGCGCGGTGGCGGGAGGTCGCGAAGCCGGATTGGTTCGGGCAGGAGTAGACCTCACCCCTGACCCCTCTCCCCTCAGGGGAACCAGAAAAAAAACACTGAGAAT
>DATGKG010000502.1:0-5488 GCA_035294805.1 Binataceae bacterium (SeqCode)
ATCGAAGAGCACGTTGCCATTGCCGTCGTTATCATCGCCGGTTCCGGGTATCGAGGCCTGGATGAGCACCGGGCCGCCGAACTTCTCCTGACCGGTCGTGATGTCAAGCGCGTGGAGGCGATAATTTATCGTGCCGTTGTCGTTGGTATTCGCGACGACATAGATCGTGTTGGTGTTAGGATCGATGACCGGCGTGCTCGTGATACCATAAACTGGCTTGATGTCGACGCATCCGGGGAGCGGGTTTTTCGACGATACAATTTGGTCGGATACCGTCGTGACATTGTTCATCGCGTTGAGGAAGCTCACCTTCCATAGCGGTGCGCCCGCGGTGTCAGCATCGATGGCATAAACGCTGTCATTCTCGGTCGCGACGTACACCACGTTGTGGGTCGTGCCGCCAATCGAGACGCTGGGGACGTAGAGCGGCTGGCCATACGCGTTGCCGTCGAGGGTCGAGGAGAATAGCTTTCCAAAACTCTGGGAATTGACGTTAGCGGGGGTCAGCGTGACCTCAGATGGGTTCTGACCATCGCGCAGGTTATCATAGCGATTGGTCAGGACGCTGACGCCGGCGGTCTGTGCGCCCGCAAGTCGCATAACTGCTACAAAAAGTAGAAACGCTATTATACTGATAACTAGACGACGCGCATTGGACACGACTTTATAACCTCTTGGCCGTATCGGTAATCGGAGGTCATATATACAACAAAGCGAGCTAAACTGCTATTAGCAGAATAAGAACAGATGAAGGCCAAGCGAAGAGGTGAGAAGCTATCTGAAGCTATTATGTTCTAACTAATTTGGTTAAAAGCCGCCGTGGACAGCTTGATAAGAATCATGAAAAGGTCGAATTTCATCGTCCAGCTCACGCTCGATCGCAATAGCACCGAAGAACGCTAGCATCTGAAAGCGTTGCAGCCGAGAGGCTTTTTTGTGGTTATGATTTGAGGACGAGAACGCTTAACCGAACTGCCCGAAATCTGGTAGTCCGCGGCTTCGAGTTCCATAAATCAGGTAAAAGAGAGGCTGGCAGCATTTATGGCCGATCCTAATCGTTCAGCGATTGAGGCTGAGATCGAAAAGCTGGAGCACGATGAAGCCGCGGCGCGCGTCGCCGGCGATACGGACCAGCTCGATGCACTTTGGTCCGATGAATTGATCATCAACGCGACCGAAAACATCATTTACACCAAGGATCATTTCCTGATGCGGATGCGCGGCACCCAGATCCGCTTCGAGTCCTTCGAGCGAACCATCTCCCGCATCGCAGCCAAAGGCGATATCGTCATCACTACCGGCAATGAGTCGATCATACCGGCCAATGGCCCCGACGCCGGCAAATCCGTCTTCTGCAGTTATATGAATGTATGGATACGCGCCGGCGCCGGATGGCAACTGCTCGGTCGTCAGGTCGCGGTCATCGCGCGCGCGTCGAGCACCTCAGGCTGGGTATTTTAGGGGCGCATCGGACCGTCGCCTTGACTAGACTCGATACGTCATTTATCCCTGTAGCGTAGGACGGGGGCCCGCAGCGGGCTTGGGATTCATAGCAGGGGTCTGGCGTTCCGCATCTGCGGACACCAGCCTTTTTTTTGTTGCCAGCCGAATGCTGCCTCCGACCTCGCATTAACATGCCGCCAAACAAAAAATATTTGTTCACCCCCGGTCCTGCGCCGGTTCCACCCGAGGTTCTCCTCGAGATGGCGCGCCCTGTCATTCATCACCGCACGCCGGAATTCTCGAAAGCCCTCGATGAGTCGCGCGCGCTTCTTAGGCCACTCTTCGGCACCAAGGAAGAAGTCCTCCTGCTCGCCTCCAGCGGCACCGGCGCGATGGAAGCAGCCGTCACCAACCTGCTCGAGCCGGGCGAGCACGCCATTTTCGTCAATGGCGGAAAGTTCGGCGAGCGATGGGGCAAGTTGCTCGCGACCTATGGCATGGCGGCGCACGAGGTGAAGGTCGAATGGGGCCGCGCGGTGCGTCCCGAGCAAGTCGAGGACGCTCTCAAGCAGCATCCGGAGTCGCGCGCGATTTTCATTCAGGCCAGCGAAACCTCGACCTGTGCGGTGCATCCGGTACCCGCGTTAGGCGAGATCGCGAAGCGCCGCAACGTGATGCTCATTGTCGACGGCATCACCTCGGTCGGTGTGTTCGAGCAGAAGATGGACGCGTGGGGCATCGACGCGCTGGTCACCGGCAGCCAAAAGGCGCTGATGCTGCCGCCTGGGCTAGGCATGATCGCGCTGTCGCAACGCGCGTGGGATCGTACGAAGACCGTCAAGACGCCGCGCTTCTACTTCGATCTGAATCGCGAGCTGAAGTCACAGCGCGATGAGCATACGACCGCGTGGACGGCCGCCGTCTCGCTGGTGTTCGGCCTCCATAAATCGCTCGAGATGATCCATGCCGAAGGTCTGGAGCGCGTCTATGCGCGCCACGCGCTGATGGCGCAGGCCACCCGCGAGGCCGGCATCGCACTGGGGCTGAATCTGATCGCGCCCGAAGTTCCCGCTCCGAGCGTCACCGGTCTGCTCGCGCCCGACGGCATCGACACCGGAAAAGTCGTCAAGCACATGCGCGATCAGCTCGGCGTGTCGGTCCAGGGCGGTCAGGATCAGATGAAGGGCAAGCTGGTGCGCATCGGCCACATGGGCGACGTGAGTCCTTTCGACATGCTGATCGCGGTCAGCGCGCTCGAAATGGCGCTCAAATTCACCGGCATGGAAGTGCGCATGGGCGCGGGCGTCGCAGCGGTGCAGGCGCGTATCGCGAGGAGTGTCTGAGGGGATGTCCTCCAGAAGATTTCGCGTCCTACTGAGTGATTCTCTTTCCGCACAGGGAGTAGACATTCTCAAACAGCATCCGGAGCTGCAGGTCGACATCAAGACCGGGCTGCGCCCCGCCGAGCTGGCCGCCATCATCGGGCCCTACGACGCGCTGCTGATTCGCAGCTCAACCACGGTCACGCGCGAGATCATCGAGAAGGCCGATTCGCTCAAGGTGATCGGGCGCGCGGGCGTAGGCGTCGACAATGTGGACCTGGAAGCGGCGACCCGGCGCGGTATCGTGGTGATGAACAGCCCGCACGGCAACAGCGTCACCACCGCCGAGCATACGATCTCGATGATGATGGCGCTCGCGCGCAAAATCCCAGCCGCCAACGCGAGCCTCAAAGCGGGCATCTGGGACCGTAAGAATTTCACCGGCGCGGAGGTATGCAACAAGACTCTCGGCGTCGTCGGTCTCGGCAATATCGGGCGCATCGTCGCCGATCGCGCGCAGGGCCTGAAGATGAAGGTGATCGGCTTCGATCCGATCATGACGCGCGAGGCCGCCGATCGGCTCGGCATCGAGCTGGTCCAGCTCGATGAAATTTTCCGCCGCTCCGATTTCATCACTGCGCACACTCCGCTGACTGACGATACGCGCGGGCTGATCGGCGCCGCCGCTTTCGAAAAGATGAAGAAGGGCGTGCGCATCATCAACTGCGCGCGTGGCGGCATCGTCGATGAGACTGCGCTCGCCGATGCGATCAAGTCGGGCAAAGTCGCGGGCGCGGCGCTCGATGTATTCGTCGAGGAGCCGCCACCGACGGATCATCCGCTGCTCAAGCTCGACGCCGTTATCGTGACGCCGCATCTCGGCGCCGCGACCGAAGAGGCGCAGGTGCAGGTCGCGATCGATATCGCACAGCAGGTCGCCGATTTTCTCCTCGAAGGCACGGTCAGCCAGGCGGTCAATATCCCTGCAGTATCGCCAAAAGAGTTGGAAGTGCTCGGACCGCATCTGACCCTGGGCGAACGATTGGGCCGCCTCGCCGCGCAGCTCATCAGCCAGGCGCCGACCGAAGTCACGATCGATCTCGGTGGCGAGGCCGCCAACCTAAAGGCCGAGCCCATCATCGCCGCGGTGATGAAAGGGTTGCTCAGCGGCTTCCTCGACGAGAATCTGAACTACGTCAACGCGCCGTTCATCGCGCGCGAGCGCGGCGTCGCGATCAAGGAAACTCGCTCGCGCGACATCACCGATTTCGTGAACACCCTGACGGTGACGGTCAAGACCGCGAAGCGCGAGCATCAGGTGGCAGGCGCGGTGCTCGGCAATCGCGCGATGCGCCTCATCCGCATCGATGGATTCAGCGTCGAGTCGGTGCCGGAGGGATATTTCCTCATGCTGCGCAACCGCGACGTTCCGGGCGTCGTCGGTACCGTCGGCACACTGCTCGGCGAGGCGCAGGTGAACATCGCGGGGCTGGAGCTCGGCCGCGATCGCGCGGGCGGGATGGCGCTAAGTTTGTTCGCGGTCGACGGTCCGGTGCCGGCCGCGGTGCTCGATCAGCTGAAGTCGATGCCCGCGATTATTTCCGCGAGCCTGCTGAAACTCTGACATCGCGAAAACCGAACCAACCGCCCTCGCCGGCGGCGCGGGCGTGTGTGTGAAATGAAACGACCGAGTGACGAAGCATGAACACCGTTGCGGTAGTGGGAACTCAATGGGGTGACGAGGGCAAGGGCAAGATCGTCGACCTGCTCGCCGCCGATGCCGAAATCGTGGTGCGCTTTCAGGGCGGCAACAACGCGGCGCATACGCTGGTCATCGGCGGGGAGAAATTCATCCTGCGCCTGGTGCCGTCGGGCGCGCTCAACCGCTCGACGATATGTGTTCTCGGCGGCGGGATGGTCGTCAATCCGTTCGCTCTGTACGAGGAAATCCAGAATCTAAAAAAACGTGGCGTCGACCTCGAGAAGCGCCTGCTGGTCAGCTTCGATGCGCACCTGGTGATGCCGTACCACATCGCGATCGATCGCGCGCGCGAGAAGCATCTGGGCAAGCGCGCGATCGGCACCACCGGCTTCGGCATCGGTCCGACGTACGAAGACAAAATGTCGCGGCAGGGCTTGCGCTTCGACGACTTGATCGATTGGGCGTCGTTCAAGGACAAGCTCGAACGAAACATTAAAGAGAAAAATCTTTACTTGAAGGCGGTGCTGAAGGCCAAGCCGATCGACGGCAAGGCGCTCCTCGCGGAGTTGCAGAAGTTGCGCCGCCTCCTGCTTCCCTACATCACCGACACCTCCGCATACGTAGCCAAGGCAACCCGCGACGGCAAAAAAATTCTGTTCGAAGGCGCGCATGGCACGATGCTCGATATCGACTACGGCACCTATCCGTTCGTGACGTCGTCGAATTGCATCGCGAGCGCGGTCTATGCCGGTGGCGGCGTCCCGCCAGGGAAACTCGATGGCGTACTCGGCATCAGCAAGGCCTACACCACGCGCGTCGGCGCGGGACCGTTCCCGACCGAAATTCATGGCGCGCTCGGCGATGCTCTTCGCGAGGAAGGCGCGGAGTTCGGCAGCGCGACCGGCCGTCCGCGGCGCATCGGATGGTTCGATGCCGCCCTCGCGCGCTATGCGATTCGCGTCAACGGACTATGGGGCCTCGCGCTGACGAAGCTCGACGTTCTCACCGGCATCAATCCGCT
>DATGKG010000503.1:0-3759 GCA_035294805.1 Binataceae bacterium (SeqCode)
GCGCAGGCCGCCCATGATCCATTTGCGCGAATCAAACGGATCGATGACGTCATCGATCTCGAAATGTGATGCGGTGCTGACCGCCTTGCCGTGCTGGTACATCCTCGCGACCATCTCATCGAAGAGCGCCGTGCGCTTCGCCGGATCCTCTTCTGCCGCAAGCTCTTTGCGATAGCCGAGCTTTACGGCGCCTTCGAGTCCCATGCCGCCGAACTCGCCCGTCGGCCACGCGATGGTGAAAAGTCCCGCCTTGAAACTTCCGCCCGCCATCGCTTGCGCTCCGAGGCCATAGCCTTTGCGCAGCACGATGGTGAAAAACGGCACGGTAACGCTCGAGCCCGTCACGAACATACGCGCCGCATGGCGCACCAGCGCGGTTTTCTCGACTTCGGGCCCGACCATGATGCCCGGAGTGTCGCATAGAAAGAGGAGCGGAATGTCGAAAGCGTCGCACAGTTGCATGAAGCGCGCGGCCTTGTCAGCGGCGGGACTGTCGATGGCGCCCGCGAGATGCACCGGATTGTTCGCGATGAGTCCGACCGGACGCCCCTCGATACGAATCAGTGCGGTGACCATGCCGAGTCCGAAGTGGCGGCGCAACTCCAGCACCGATCCGGTATCGGCGAGCGTCTCAATGACGGTGCGCACATCATAAATGCGGAGACGATTCTCCGGAATGATGTTGCGCAGGATGCGCTGGTCGGCGCATTCCCACTTCGTCAGCGGCCCCTGGAAATACGAAAGATACTTTTTGGCGACTTTTACTGCTTCGGCTTCGTCCTCGACCGCGATGTCGACCACTCCGTTGGGCACCTGCACATCGATGGGGCCGACTTCCTCGGGACGGAAGATGCCGAGCCCGCCGCCTTCGATCATCGCGGGACCGCCCATCCCGATGTTGGAATTCTTCGTCGCGATGACGACGTCGCAACATCCGAGCAGCGCGGCATTGCCGGCGAAGCATCGACCCGAATTGATGCCGACCAGCGGCACCAACCCGGACAGGCCGCCCCAGTAGCTGAACGCGAGGCAATCGAGGCCTGCGACGCCGATGCCGTCGGTATCGCCCGGACGACCGCCGCCGCCTTCGGTAAAGAACACTACCGGCAACTGCTGCTTCTCGGCGATCTCGAACATGCGATCCTTCTTGCGGTGATTCTGCTGACCCTGCGTGCCGGCGAGCACGGTGTAGTCGTACGACATCAGGATACAGTTGGCTTTCGTCTGATCCTCGAACAAGTGACCGTTGACGGCGCCGATGCCCGCAATCATTCCGTCGGCGGGCGTGTTCTTCACCAGGTCCTCGATAGTTCGGCGGCGGCGCTGTGCGGCGATCACGATCGGGCCGTACTCAACGAAGGTGCCCGGGTCGCACAGGTCCTCGATATTTTCGCGCGCGGTGCGCTGAACGGTTTTACGGCGCCGCGCGACCGCCTCCGGCCGGGAAGCATCGAGGCCGAGCGCGTGCCGCTCCTGCACTTCCTTCAGATCGTTACGGATGTGATCGAGATCGATCTCCTGCGCCTCTGCCGATGCCGCAACGCCAACGTCCGCCTCCTCGACGAACGCGAGCGGATGGCCCTCGAACACCGCGTCGCCTTTCGCCACGGTGATTTGCCGTACGATGCCGCTGACGTGCGCGCGGATGACGTGCTCCATCTTCATCGCTTCCATGACGAAGATCTGCTGGCCCGCGTGGACTTTGTCGCCCTCCGCCACATCGAGCGAAACGATGGTGCCCTGCATCGGCGCGGCCACCGCGACGGTGCCCTCGGGACCTATGATATCGGGCGAGATAGCCGTTGGTATTTGCGCCTCGACATTCTGCGCGGCCGGCGCGCCTTCCGATTTCCCATGATGCAGCACCGCTAGCGGATCCCTGGTATCGACCTTCACTCCGGCGAGCCGTCCGCCCGGGCGCGCAGGCGCGGGCGTCGCCGCGGCAGGACGATCGAAGAACAAGCGCTTATGACCGTCGGCCCCGGCCGGACCGATCAGCTCGGCGATGTGATCCTCGATGAAGCGCGTGTAGACGCGATTGCCAACGAACTCCGGATGGCGCAGGAGGCTTTGCAGGAACGCGATGTTGGCCTGCACGCCTTCGATCTTGAACTCGCATAACGCGCGGTAGGTTTTTGTTACCACGTCGGCAAAGGTTGCCGACGGCGAATGCGTAATCAGCTTCGCCAGCAGCGAATCGAAATTCGGATTGGTGGTGTAGCCCGCGTATCCGAAGGTATCGACGCGCACGCCCGGTCCCGACGGCAGCTCGAATGCGGTAAGCGTGCCGCCGGACGGCTTTGCGCTGCCGTCCGCGGCCATCGATTCCATGTTGATACGCACCTGAATCGCAAATCCCCGCGGCTTGGGAATTTCATCCTGCGTCAGATGCAACGCGGCGAGCGTGCCGCCCGACGCGAGGCGCAACTGCGACTTGACGATGTCGATGCCGGTGACCTCCTCGGTCACCGTATGCTCGACCTGCAGGCGCGGATTCGCCTCGATGAACGCGAACGCCGGCTCCCCCTCGCCGCGAGTCGCGTCGACAAGGAACTCGAACGTGCCGAGACTGTTGTAGCGGACTTCTTTCGCCAGACGTACGGCGGCTGCCGTCAAGCGATCGCGCACGCGCGGCTCCAGCGTCGGGCTCGGGGCGATTTCGACGATCTTCTGATTACGCCGCTGAATGCTGCATTCGCGCTCCCACAGATGACTGACCGCGCCGGTGCCGTCGCCGATTATCTGCACCTCTATATGGCGCGCGCGCGGCATCAACTGCTCGATGTATACGTCGCCGTTGCCGAAGGAGGCGCGCGCTTCGGATTGGCAGCGCTTGTAGGCCTCTTCGAGTTCGTCGAGCTTATGGACGATGCGCATGCCGCGGCCGCCGCCGCCCGCAACCGCCTTGATCATGATCGACGCGCCGGCGCCTAGCGATTTGAAAAAGCCCTTCGCGTCTTCGAGGCTGGTCGGGCCCGAAGTTCCCGCCATCACCGCGATGCCGCATCGCTCGGCGATCGCGCGCGCCTGCACCTTGTCGCCGAACAGGTCGAGGATTTCCGCCCGCGGCCCGACGAAAACGATTCCCGCTTCTTCGCAGCGGCGCGCGAACGCGGCGTTCTCGCTCAGGAAGCCATAGCCGGGATGGATCGCATCGCATCCGGCTTCTTTGGCGACGGCGACGATCCGTTCAGCGTCCAGATATGCCTTCGCTCCGCTGTTTCTCAGCGCGGTCGCGTGGTCGGCTTTTTTGGTGTGCAGCGAATGAAGGTCGTCGTCCGAGTAGACCGCGACCGTCCGCATGCCAAGTTCGGCGGCGGCGCGCATGACGCGGATGGCGATCTCACCTCGATTGGCGACCAACAGATTGTTCGGAGTCATGAGTTCGTGTGCTCTACCTTAAATGCTAGCGGTCTTGACCTGATCTAGCATGTAAAGCATGGCGGAGGTCACACCGGCAAAAGCCCGGCGCGCGAGTCCTGGTGGACGAGAAATGAGCGTCGCGCAGGGCATCGCATAATGCCGCGCGGCAACTGAAGTGAAGCCGCCTACTGTTTGTAGGACGTTTACTCGGAGGCGACTTCTTCCGGAAGGATCGAATTGACGCTCTGGGTGTCGACCCATTCGGCGATCTGAATCGCGCATCCTTCGAATGAATCGGGAAAGGTGGCCGACACCTCGCGCAGCACCGCCTCGATTTCCGCGGGACTGACGATTTCATAAACCGCGCGCTCGTATTGCAGCGCCGCCTCCCAGCCT
>DATGKG010000504.1:0-14607 GCA_035294805.1 Binataceae bacterium (SeqCode)
GTCGCACACTTCATCGAGGATTCCATCGCATCGGCGCAAATCGGCGGCGCCCGTGCATTGATCATTCAACTCGATACGCCCGGCGGTCTGATGACATCGGCGGAGCGCATCATCAAGGATCTCTTCGCGGCCCCTATTCCGGTCATCGTTTATGTCGCTCCCACCGGCGCGAGCGCGGCGTCGGCAGGAACCTTCATTACCGAGGCATCGAGCCTCGCGGCGATGGCGCCGGGCACCAACATCGGCGCGGCACATCCGGTGACGGAAAACGGTGGCGATGTGAAGGGCGACCTCGGCACCAAGATCGAGAATTTCGCCGCGATGCTCGCGCGCAACACCGCGCGCCAGCGCGGACGCAACGAGGACTGGGCGGAGAAGGCGGTCCGCAACAGCGTGATGATTGGCGATCGCGAGGCGCTCGAAGCAAAGGTGATCGAGATCGTTGCCATCAACATTCCGGACCTGCTCAAGCAGGCCGACGGCCGCACCGTCGAGGTCGGCAATCAGAGGGTGACATTGCACCTGAAGGATGCGATCGTGCGCGAGCGCTCGATGACCTTCGGGCAGAAGGTGTTCGACACTCTCGCGGATCCAAACATCGTCTACCTTCTGATGATCGCCGGGCTGCTCGGGCTCTACTTCGAGTTCGCGCATCCGGGCGTCTACTTCCCCGGCGTGGCCGGCGCGATTTGTCTGCTCCTCGCGCTCGCGTCGTTCCAGGTTCTGCCGGTCACACTGTCGGGCCTGCTCCTGATGCTACTCGGAGTGGGAATGCTGATCTCGGAGGCGTTCGTCGCCAGCTACGGCGTGATGGGAATCGGCGGGGTGGTCGCGCTGCTGATCGGATCGCTGTTACTCATCGATACATCGAAGACTGATGTCGCCGTCCAACACAGCATCATTTATGGCGCGGCCGGCTCGCTCTCTGCGATCATCCTGCTGATAAGCTACTTCGTCGCGCGCGAGCACGGGCGGATTGCAACTACCGGACGCGAAGGTTTGGTTGGAGAGCTGGCCGAGGTCCGCGAACCGATTGCGCCTAACGCGCCCGGCAAAGTGTTCGTGCATGGCGAAATATGGCGCGCGACCAGCCCCGAAGCGTTGCCGCCCGGCGCGCAGGCGCGCATCACTTCGGTGAGCGGCCTGGTCGTGACCGTTCGACGCGCAGGATGAGACGCAGCCGCGTGAACATCAAATTCTCGAAGCCCGACAATCAGGAGGATGCATCATGGCGGGAGCAGGAGCGGCACTGGTTGTAGTAATTTTCTTCGCCGTAATTTTCATGCTCGGCGGAATCCGGGTGCTAAACGAATATGAACGCGCCGTTGTGTTCCGCCTCGGCCGCCTCACGCCATATCGAGGTCCCGGCGTCACCTTCATTATCCCGGTACTCGAAAAAATGGCGCGCATCGATTTGCGAACCGTGACCCTCGACATTCCGCCACAAGACGTCATCACGCGCGACAACGTGACGGTGAAAGTCAGCGCGGTGCTGTATTTCCGCGTGATGGATCCGTCGAAAGCGGTTACTGAGGTCGCCGATTATCTCTTCGCGACCATGCAGATCGCGCAGACCACCTTGCGTTCGGTCGGCGGCCAGACCGAGCTCGACGATCTGCTCAGCCAGCGCGACAAACTCAACGCCCAGATTCAAACCATCATCGACGCACAGACCGAGCCATGGGGAATCAAGGTCACCTTGGTCGAGCTCAAGAACATCGACCTGCCGCAGGAGATGCAGCGCGCGATCGCGGCGCAGGCGGAAGCGGAGCGAGAGCGGCGCGCCAAAGTCATCGCCGCCGAGGGTGAGTTCCAGGCAGCGCAGCGCCTCGCCGAGGCCGCCGAGATCATGAGCAAGAGTCCCATCACGCTGCAGTTGCGCTATCTGCAGACGCTCGCCGAGATCGCGACCGAGCACAATTCGACGACGGTCTTCCCCTTGCCGATCGACCTGCTGGAGCCGTTCATCCAGATGCGTAAGAATCTCGAAACGAAGTGAAAAACATCGATGGGTAAACTGATTCTGGTCCGCCACGGCGAGAGCGTCGGCAATCGCGCACAGATTTTCACGACCACACCCCATGAGCTGGCTCTTACCGAGCTGGGATACGAGCAGGCGCAGCGCGCCGGTCATCTCATCGCGAGCAAATTCAAAACCGAGGTCGTCGTTTCGAGTCCCTACGTCCGGGCGCATGAAACCGCGCGCGTCATCGCCGAGATTCTGAAGTTGCCGCTCGAAATCGAGCCCCACCTGCACGAGCGCGACGTCGGTTCGCTGAAGGGACAACCATACGAATCGGTGTTCGCGACGGCGGGCTACGATCCGCAGCGTCCATGGCTATGGCAACCGCCCGACGGCGAGAGCTTCGAGGATGTGAAGAAGCGCGTCGCACCGATTCTTGATCGCCTCGCGGCCGCGCATCCTTCGCGCGATGTGGTCGTCGTCAGCCACGGCGGCGTGATGATGGCGCTGTGGGCGCATGTGACCGGAGTGTGGGACAACGCGCACGTGCCGCCGAACTGCGGCATTATTCTGGTCGAGCATCATTCGAGGGGTTACATGGCGCCGCAGATCATCGGCGACGGCGCGAGCGAGAAACACACGGGCGGATAAATCAGTGTGCGCCGTTGGGCGATAGCATCGAATCGAGAAAGGCGATCGATCGCAGCCGGCGATCCAGCACCGATGCGACGAAGCGCGAGATCGCGAGCGCGCCATCGGCGGCGGCCGCGCGCGCATCGAGGGCGGCGGCGAACTGTGCCGCGCCGAGGCTGACCAACGCGGACGCACTGGTTGCGTCGAGCTTGAGCGCGCCGTCGGGAATCATCGGGCGGCATCGCGCGCACACCACGCCGCCTCGCGACACGATGAAGTATGCCGACTGCGCGATCGCGTCGGCACAACTGCGGCATCGCGCGAAGTCGAGTCCGTATCCCGCCCAATGCAGCATCCGCAGCTCGTATGCCTGCCGCAGCGCGATGGTGGCGCGTCCGATGCTGACTGCTTCCAGAGCCTCCGCGAGCACGCGATACGCGCCGGTCGCTTCCGCTTCCTCCGATGTGAATGCATCGGCGAGTTCGAGCATGTAACTTCCAAGTGCTATTTTCGTCAGGTCGTCTTCGATCGCGAAAGGCGTCAGGTCCGGCGAGGCTTCGGCGCGCGTGACGAACACCAACTGTCCGTTGGGGCGTCGGCGAAAGTACAGCATCACGTGTGAGAACGGTTCGAGTTTGCGCTCGAAGCGTTTGCGCGAGGCCTTCGCGCCCTTGGCCATGCCCGAGAGCTTGCCGAAGTCGCGCGTGAGTATCGTCACGATGCGATCGGATTCCGAATAGTCGCGCGCGCGCAGAACGATCGCCGCGCTGGATTCCTCGGCCGGCATGTTACATCCGCCGCAGCATGTTCTGCTGGAGGTCCTTGACCTGCGCGCGCATGGCCGCCGCGCTGGTCACCGACTTGCCGCTATCGGTCGCCTCGCGCAGGAGGTTGTCGAACTTCACCAGGATGTTCGCGATCTTGGTATGGGCCTCAATCAACGCGCGGTTGCGCAACTCGTCGCTCTCCCATTGCCGATCGAGCGCGTACTCTTTCAATTCCTGGCTCTGGATGAGGAGTTCGCGCGCTTCTTCTTCATAGCCTTTGACGAGACGACGAATCGCCTCGCGCACCTTCGGCTGTTCTTCCGGATCTTTCCACAGCACGTGCTCGAGGAAGATGAGATCGTCTTCGGTGACCGCATTGCGGCCGAGCACGATCGCGTGCCCGCGGAGCACATCGAGCGCATTCTTCCAGCGTCGATCCGACACGACGATTTGCTGCGCTGCGAGTTCGCGCCGCAAATCCGCGATCGATCGGATGATGCCCGACGCGAGCGAGACGTTCGCTGCATCGGCGCGGGCCGCATCGAGTTCCGCGAACGTCATGATGGTGCGCGCCTCTGGTTTCGCGCCTTCCAGCATTTTGAGGAAGCGGAATTCCTCGGCGATATAGTCCACCATGAAACGCAGCATGAAGCGGTCGTAGAGCGCGGTCAGTTCGTCCTCGTCGGGCAATTCATTCGACGCGCCGAACATTGTGATCAGTGGGACCTGCACGCGCTCGCGGCCGTTGTGGAATACGCGTTCGTTGATGACGGTCAATAGCGCGTTGAGAATCGATGAATTGGCCTTGAAGATTTCGTCGAGGAACGCGATGTGCGCCTCGGGCAGCTTATGCATCGTGACGCGGCGATAGTCGTCTTCCTCGAGGCCCTTGAGGCTGACCGCGCCGAAAATTTCCTCGGGCGTGCTGAACTTGGTCAGCAGCCATTGGAAATAGTTCGCTCCCTCGATGCGACGGCACAGCTCGTCGGCCAGCATCGATTTCGCAGTGCCAGGCGGGCCGATCACCAGCACGTGATTGGACGAGAGCAACGCTGTCAGCGCACCATCGATGAGGTCGGCGCGTTCCAGGAACGCGCGATTAAGCTCGTCGCGGATGCGCGCGATTTTTGCCAGATGTTCAGCCATCGGATATGCATTGAAGGCTATCAAATCCGTCGCGGGAGCTTAACCGCATCGCATCAAGCCTTGCCCACAACGACACGCGAGCGCTAAAACCTCTATCAGTATCGGTCGTTGACGCACCTTGATGGAGGCGGCGATGGAAAAGGCGCTCGCAGGCTTAAAAGTTCTCGATCTCACTCAATTCGAAGCGGGGACCTCGTGCACCGAGATGCTCGCGTGGCTGGGCGCCGACGTGATCAAGGTCGAAGCGCCGAAGATGGGCGAGCAGGGACGCTGGATTCTCACCGAGAAGCCGGGCGTCGATTCGTTCTACTTCATGCTTCTAAATGCGAACAAACGGTCGGTCACGCTCAACCTCAAGAGCGACAAGGGGAAGAAGATTTTCCTCGATATGGTGAAGAAGGTCGATATCGTGTCGGAGAACTTCTCCCTCGGCACGCTGGAAGGCCTCGGGCTCGGATATGACGTGCTGAAGGAAACCAATCCGCGCATCATCTACCTGACGGTCAAGGGTTTCGGCACCTTCGGACCGTACAGCAAGTACAAAAGCTTCGACATGATCGCGCAGGCGTCGGGCGGCGCGATGTCGATCACCGGATTTCCGGGATCGCCGCCGCTCAAGCCGGGCCCGACCATCGGCGACACCGGCACCGGAATGCATGCGGCGATTGGCGTGCTCGCGGCGTACATCCAGCGCGAAAAAACCGGCCTCGGCCAAAAGGTCGAGGTGGCGATGCAGGAGGCCATCTTCAACTTCGTGCGCGTTCCGACGATGGGCACCTACATCTCGAAGAAGCCGGCCGGTCGCGTCGGCAATCGCGCCGGCGCAGGTCCCGGCGATCTCTTCAAATGCGCACCCGGCGGCGACAACGATTACTGCTACATCCTGTGTACTAATCCGGAAATGTGGCAGAACCTGTGCACCGCGATGGGCCAGCCAAATCTCGCGAACGACGAACGCTTCGCGGATCCTCGTACGCGCGCAAAAAATATCGACGCCCTGACCGAGATCATCACGGCCTGGACCATGCAGCACACCAAGCATGAAGTCTTCAAGATTCTCGGCGAGGGCGGTGTGCCGTGCGGGCCGGTGCTCGACAGCGTCGAGCTGCTCAACGATCCGCATATGAAGGAGCGCGGGATGGTGGTCACCGTGCAGCATCCGGTGCGCGGCGAGTTCACGATGCCGGGATGTCCAGTGCGCCTCGAGCATTCGCCCGTCGAGGTGAAATCGGCTCCGCTGCACGGCGAGCATAATGCGGAGATTTACAAGGAGTACCTCGGACTCGGCGCGGCGGAACTCGATTCGCTCAAAGCCGAAGGCATAATTTAGAAGTCCGAAGGCATCATCTGATAGAGCGCGCTCATCGAGCTGTTCAACACCATCGAGGTTCTGAAGCGAGGTGGGAACGATATCGTTTCCCGCTTCGCGCGCACTCATCGCGGCGTCGCGTATGCGGACCTGCGCTTCGAGGTAATGTTTCATCGCTCCGGTGCGGCTACCAACGGCGAGCCCCGCGACAGCAGCGAAACCGAAAGCGCGGGGTTCTGCATCACCGTGCACGCGAGTGCCGGAAGTGCGATCGGGCATGGACAATTCGGCGCGGAGATCGGACGGCTCGCGCTCAATGAGAAAAAGCTGGTCGCGGAAATCAGGCGCGGCCTGGAGGAAGCCTACAATCGCGCGCGCACCAGCGCGCGTGAGAAGGATGCATTCCTGAAACGATTCGGCGATCGCGCGCGAGCTCTGGTGGGAGGGCCATTCGCGCCGCGCGATCCGATTCGCGATGAGGTCGTCGCGATCTACCAACAGGATCCGCGCACGCTCGACCCTGAGGATCTCAAGCGCATCACCATGGATGCCTCGCGCGAGGTGAAGGGCCTCGGACACGACATCGCATTCAACGCGGTGGCCGCGACCTCCGAACTTCGCCACGAGATTTTTGCGAGTACTGAGGGCTCGCTGATTTCACAGGCGTTCGCGTTCTCGCAGGGAGATGTTTACGTCGTCGCGCAATCGGGTGAGGGGCATCAGGAAAGTTACGACACCATCGGGCAACAGCGCGGCTTCGAATCGATCGCCGAAGGATGGCGCGAGGAGTTGCTCGCGAATCCTAGTCTATCGGCGTTCGCCATCGGCCTTGCGAAGGAGGCTCAGGAACTTGCGGCAGCGCCGGTGCTGAAGCCGCCCGACCGCGAGGTCACCGTCGTCACCGATCCGCATTTCAACGCGCTGGTCGCGCATGAGATCGTCGGTCACCCGAGCGAGGCCGATCGCGCGCTCAAAATGGAAGCCGCATACGCGGGCCGGAGCTGGCTGCTGCGAACGGTCGATGACAACGAAATCGGGCGCGCGGTTGGATCGCCGCTGCTCTCGGCCGTTTCGGATCCGACGCTCTATGGCTACGGCCACTATCGCTACGATCACGAAGGCACGCCGGGGAAACGCGTCGCGCACATCGATCACGGAATCTTTCGCGGCTTCATGAACTCGCGCCAGACGGCGGCCGCGCTCGGCGTCGAGCCCAACGGCTCGGCGCGCTCGGCGGAGGTTTATCAGGTGCCGTTGATTCGGATGTCGAACACCTTCTTTCTGCCGGGCGAAACGCCGCCGGACAAAATCATCGCCGAGGTCGAGCACGGCTACTACGTGTGTGGCAGCGCGATTCCATCCATCGCCGAGTCGCGCGAGAACTTTCGCATCTCGGCGCGCCGCGTGTACGAAATCGATCACGGACGCATCGGCAGGCTCTATCGCTCGGGTAGCGTCATGTCCGATTCGAAGCGCTTCTTCATGAACGTCGATGCGGTCGGCAACGATCTCGCGCTCATCGCGATCCCCAACTGCGGCAAGGGCCAACCGATGCAGGTCAAGCGGATGTCGAATGGCGGGCCGACCTTGCGCTCGCGCGCCCATTTGGGCGGCGCCGGATGATAGGATGATTCCCGCGTCGGAGCTGAAGAGTTTCGCTCGCGCGGCCGCGGCGATCGTCGCGCGCGACAAGGACGTCGCGGCATTCGAGATTTATTGTGCGAGCGGCGACAATCGCATCGCGCGGCTCAACTACACTTCCGACATTCCATGCCGCGGCATCGAGGAACTGAAATCGCACAGCGCCGACGGCTTCCAGATTCGAATCGTCACTAGGCGTAATGAGCACGAGGTTGGAACCGCATACGAGGCGGGCGATTTCAGCACCGATTCGGTTCGAGCGGTGCTGGCGCGGGCACATCGCGCGATGATCGTCGATCCGCATTTCGCGGGATTCCCGGATCAGCCGCGAAAATTCGGCGCATCGAAGCTGGAGAAGAGCGACCTCGCGCGCGCATCGGATACGAGCCTCGTTGATGCGGCGTGGTCCATTTTGCGAGGGGCGATAGCGGTCTTTTCGAAAGGCAGGGCGGCGCGAGATGCGCATCCGGGATTCGTTCTCGGTGGCGATGTCAGTATGTTTCGCGATCGTATCGCGCTCACCAATTCGAACTTCGCCGACATCCGTACCGACGAGAGCGCGCACTTCAGCTCGTCGGTCACCGCGCTCATCGAATCTCTGGACGCGAAAGGTACCGCTTCTGCGGTCGGGCGCTCAGCCGCCGATATGCGCCGGGTGGCGGCGCGGCTGGGGCGCGAGGCCACCGTTCGTGCGCTCGGCATGCATCATGGCGTCCGTCCCGACGCCGGGAACTATCGCGTCGTGTTCGGTTCGCAGCCGCTCGCCGAAATCATCAACTACATGATTCTCGGCTCGCTCACGACCGGTGCGTTTCACGCCGCGAGTTCGGCATATCACGGTAAGTTCGGTACGGATGTGATGGATCGTCGCCTCAGCCTAGCCGACGATCCGACGATGCACTCTGGTGCCGTCATTCGCGCGATCACGTGCGAGGGGATTCCGGCGAAGCGCGTCGACATGATTCGCGACGGCAAGCTGGTGGGACTGATGTCAAACTTCTACGATTCGCATCGTCTCGCGACGGATGAAGAGCGCGCAGAGAAACTCGGTATCCCTGCGGACAAAGTGCCGATGTTTCCGCCGCTCAGTGGATACCGGTTGGGCGAGGGCGGTGGGCGTCGCTTCGATCAGAGTCCCGGCTCGTCGGGTACCAACATCGTGATGAAGGCGCGCGAGGGCATCGATGACGCCGCGGTGATTCGCAAAGTCCGCGACGGCCTCTACATCGGGCGCGTCTGGTACACGTATCCGATCAATGGGCAGCGCGCGGGTGATTTCACCTGCACGGTGAGCGGCGATTCATATGTGATTCGCGATGGCCGCCTCGTGGAGCCGATCGCGCCGAATGCGCTGCGGATCAATTCGAATATCGAAAATGTTTTTCGCGCAATTGTCGCGGTCGGAAAACGATCGCATCCCGCGATCGTGTGGGGCTCATCGGAGTCGTTTCACGTTCCGGCGCTGGCGTGCGAGGGCATCACGGTCGCATCGGTCTGCAAGGTCGGCGAATGAGACCCTACTTGTTTCCGCCGGGATTTCTCAAGTGAGACACGAAGTGGGCGCGCAGCGCAGCCGCTCCCGAGGCGGAGCGCAGCGGAGTCGAAGGAAAGTATAGTCACGAAATTTTCTTACCGTCCTTGTAGGTCTCTTCCCAATTCTTGACGCCGTCGGTGTCCCATCGCTTCCACACTCCGTCCTGCTGCCCGTCCTTGTATTGTCCCTTCGCGTCGATCTGGCCGTTCTCGTACCACGAGATGTGATCGCCGGTCTGGATGCCATCTTTGTAGTGGTCGATGGATTTCCTCGCGCCGCTTTCGTAATACATCGTCCACTCGCCGTCCTGTTTGCCGTTTTTGTAACTACCTTCCATCATCTTGAGTCCGCCGGGACGATAGATGACCATCGGGCCGTCTTTGACTTCTTCGCCGTTGACGGTTTTCCAGCAGGCCTGCTCTTCGCCATCGGGCGGAAGTTCTCCCTTCAACGTCGATCCGGCGGGACATACGAGATTGACCGGCTTGGGAGGTTCGTTGCTGTTGGTTTGGCATCCGGCGAGCAACGCGATCGCACTCAGGACGATGATGGCGGAGTGGAATTTCATCCACCTTCGAATCTACCAATAAAAAAGGGGACGCGCATGATGCGCGTCCCCTTCGAATTCGCGATGCGATGTGATCAGGTCGCAGATCCCGTCGAGCCGAGCAGGTTGCCGCCCAGCGTCGCGTTGCCAACGCGCACGTCGCCGATAACATTGACCAGCGCGGTCTTGCCGGATTTGAACGCGCGTTCCAGCGCGCCGGTGATCTGGTCCGGCGCCTCGACGTGTTCGGTGTAGCATCCCATCTCGGCGAAAATCTTGTCGTAGCGGATATTCGGCAGCATGTTGAATGGATCGGTCTTGCCCTTGAGTCCCGGCATCTGATCGAAGTTCGGACCCCACGAGCTGTTGTTCCACAGCACCGTCACGACGGGCAGGTTGTAGCGCGCCGCGGTTTCCATGTCCCATCCGCCGATGCCCAGTCCGCCGTCGCCGCTGATGACGACGACTTGCTGTCCGGGCCGCGCGAGTTGCGCGCCGATGCCCATCCCAACGCCGTGGCCCACCGGCGCGAGCGGTCCCGCGTCGACCACCTGACCCATGAAGCGGCAAGTGAACTGGCGGCTCATCCATCCCGAGAGCGTGAAGCTGTCGATGATAGTCGTCGCGTTCTTGTCGAGCACCTTGATGAGGTCGTCGCACAGACGCGCCGGATGAATCGGCGTGTTGGTGAGCGTCTTCTTGTTCTCTTCGGCGATTTGCGCTTCGAAGCGCGCGCGGGTCTGCTGGATTTCCTTGTACCATTCGGAGCTGCGATTCTTGCTGAAATCCAGCTTCAGCTCCTTGATGCGATTGATCATCTGGCGCAGCACGCTCTTCGGATCGCCGACGATCGGGACGTCCGCATCAACCTGCCATCCGATGCGCGTCGGGGTCTGGTCGATCTGGATGTATTTCGCCTTGTCGGTCCAGGTCGGCGGCTGGCCGAATTTCTCGCCGCTCCAGTAACGAAAGCCGATCGACATCACGACATCGGCGCGACCGGTGAACGGTTTCTTCCACGAGCCGCGGATCGCGAGCGGATTCTCCTCCGAGACTGCGCCCTGACCCGCGCGCCGCGTGTACACGGGGATGCTGGTAAGCTCGACGAATTCCTTGATCTCGGGACCCGCCTGAGACCAGAAGAGCCCGTCGCCTCCCGCGATGAGCGGGCGCTGTGCCGCATGTAGCAGCTCCAGCGCCTTGTCCACATGCGATGGTTCGCCCTGGCTGCGGACATCTTCGATCGTGAAGCGGCGCGCACCTTTGCGCTGCTTCGCATCCTCGTCGCCGTGATAGAGGATGTTCTGCGGAATCTCGAACAGCGCCACGCCCTGCGGGGGAGAGATCGCCTCGCGGAACGCAGAACGCAGGTCGAACTGGATCGAGGTCCAGTCGGTGACGCGCTTGGTGAACTTCGCGAAGCTGTCGACGACTTCGGAACCGTAGGCCTCCTGAAACGAGCCGACGTGATCCTCGGTATTCGGATGCTGACCCGAAATGCATACGATCGAGCTGCCGGTAAGCGCTCCGGTGCAGAGTCCGGTGACAGCGTTGGTCAGACCGCATCCGGCGGTAACCATACATACGCCGGTCTCGCCCGAGACGCGCGCGTAGGCATCGGCGGCGTATGCGGTCGCCTGCTCATGGCGCATATGGATCAGCTTGATGTCGTGGCTACGCAACTCAGCCAGGATGGGGAACAGGTGGCCGCCATTGATCGCGAAACAGTACTTGACCTTGTTCTCCTTCATCACGCGAGCGATTAACTCGCCGCCATTTGCCTTCGCCATCTAAGGACCCTCCGTGGAGATTTCTGCGTGAAGCGCACCGCGCACGATGACGCTGGCGCCTTCGTTTTCCGAATCCTTACACATTTATGACGCCATCGAAAAGCGCGGCGCGACGCGATGCGGGTCCGGACGAGGCGAAAATCGACGGCCGGGGTGTTCAAGTATCCATTCTGCTATGCGACACTGGTGCGCCTTAATCCGGCCATAGCGGTATTGTCAGGCTTGCAACTTTACAAGTGTATTCGGGAACGGAGCGTGTAGTGGGGACTGTACGCGCGGTTCATCAGATCATCCGCACGATCTTTCTCATGGCGACGAAGTTGCCTTCTTTCCTCATTTTTTTTGGCGCGACGCTATTGGGTTTGGCGGTTGCCGGCTTTTCGATTTGTCATGCCGAAGGGGACCCTTCGACTACCTACTATCCGGTCACCGCCGCGGAGGCCGAGAGCGGTCCGATCGCCGAGGCCGATCAGCCGGCGCCGCAACCTCAACCCAAAGACGTCGCGCCGATGCCGAGTGCGGCCAGCGGAGGCGAGGTGCCGAAGGCCGCAGCGTCGCCCTCGGCGAGCGGAACTCCGGCCGCGGCCGCATCGCCGGCCGAGAATCTTCCGAGCGCGAATGCCTCATCATCATTCAACGATATTTTCCATCCGGATCGATGGAAATGGCCGCACAATTTCAGTTTGACCGATCCCAATAGCTGGCCCTTCATCCCGGTGCCGGAAGTCGCGACCGATCCCAATGGCGGCACCACCGGCGGCGTTCTGGGCGTAGTGCTCTACACCGACACGAAGAACCAGATTACCGATATCTTTGCGCCCGACATCGAAGACAACACGACGCTAGGGCCGGGCGGGACTTTTCGTTATCTCTCTTATCCATCGGAGGACACCAACTGGTATGTGACTGCGGGCGCGCAGATTAACATCCTGCGCCGCGTCGATGTCGATTATCAAACCGGCCGCACGCACAAGAAATGGTGGTCATTTGAAGGGCGGCTCTTTTGGGAGAAGGATCCTACCGAAAGATTTTTCGGGGTGGGTAACGATACGCGGCTCGGTAACGAGACCAATTACACCACCAATCAAATCTATGCGCTGGGGGTATTCGGAATTAACTTCACCGAGGATCTCCAGCTCGCGCTGAATGTCCGTCCGCGCCAGCTCCGAATCGACCGAGGCGCGTTTCATAACCTGCCGAGTATCTTCAAGCTCTTCCCGCATCAGAAGGGAATCAACGGCGGAAGCGAGGTTCCGGGACAGCTCGCGTTGGCCTATGACACCCGCGACTCGCTCGAGGTGCCGCGCAAGGGCGGCCTCGCGCAGCTATATTTCGGCATCGCCGACCGCGCCTTCCTGAGCTCGGTGTCGTATACCCGATTTGGCGGCGAGCTGCGCCGCTACTACGCGCTCAACGATAAAGTCACGCTCGCCGGTCACGTCTTCGTCGAGTACAACCCCTCCGGCAACGAGACTCCATTCTGGTCGATGGCGCGTCTCGGCGGGCAGGAGAGCCTTCTCACCGATCAGCAGACCCTGCGCGGCTATGGCGCCGGCCGCTACGTGGATAATTGTTCCGCGGTCGCGAACGCTGAGGTGAGAACGCGGGTCTGGGATCGCGATATTTTCGGGACCCATGGAATTTTGGAGATCGCGCCGTTCCTCGATATCGGCCGGGTCGCGCACAATATCGATTTCGATCCGTTTTCCGAACTGCATACCGTCGGAGGAATCGGCTTTCGCGGCATCGCGGAGCCTTTCGTAGTCGGCTTCGTCGATGTCGGCTATGGCGGCGAAGGCGTCGCAGTGTTCTCGGGAATCAACTATCCCTTTTAGACGCGCTCGAACACCTCGCGTGCGATTTCCCCGATGCAGTCGCCGAATCCATCCATCGGCGGATTGAGGAAAATCTGCGACAGCCCAGCCTTCTCCAACGCTCTAATCTGCTCGACAACTTTCTCGCGCGGCCCCGCGATGGTGCAGCATTCGATCGATTCGCGCGTGACGAACTTCCACTCCGCCGGCTCGACATAGCTACAGTGCCCGCGATGCAATTCGAGATAGCGCTCGTCGCGCGGCATCTTTGCGACGTAGTCCATGTAAGCCTGGAATACCGGCCGCACCGGCGCCGGCAATGATTCGGCACGCGCGTAGCCAGCCGCGAAGGCGTGCAGGTTTGCCATCACCCACGGCCCACACATCGTCTTGACGCGCGGCGAATCGATGTCCTCGCCGGGTTGCAGCACGCATACATGGGTGAGTGTCACGATGGGAAAATCTTTCGGCAGCTTGCGCTTCCCCTGCGCGGCGCCGGCCTCCAGATGCTTCTTCACCGTCTCGACGCGATCGGGCGTGGTGACGCCGGTTGTCACGCATCCGTCGCCGAACTCGCCTGCGAGGGCGATCGTCTTCGGACCGTTGGCCGCGACATAAAATGGAATCGGCCCGTCCAGATTGATGAAGCGGCGATCGCGATGCAGGTAGCGAATCTTCTTGCTAAGACCCTCGGTGTTGTAGGTCGTTTCGCCGTCGCGCAGCAGGTCGTGGATGACGCGGACTTCCTCGCGAAAGACCGCGTGCTTCACCGGGGGCAGTCCCATCACGCGCCGCCCGGTATGGCCGGTACCGAATCCCAAGATGACGCGGCCGGGCGCGATCTCATTGATGGTGCCGATCGCCTCGACGGTGACGGGAGGAATCCGGTTGGTCGCGATCGCTACCCCCGTTGCGAGTTTGATCTTCGAGGTGTTGACCGCGGCGAGCGCCATGCAGGCCCACACGTCGCCCCAGATCATGTGCGAATCGGGAATCCATGCATGCGAGTAGCCATAGTCCTCGGCCAGTTTGGGATCGGTGATCGCGCGCTGCGGTTTGGTGAAGATGAGCGTTCCGTATTCCATTGGCGGCCTCCAGGCATTTCCAAATCTCGGCGAATATAGCCCGAATCGCCGCCATCCAAAATCGCAGTCGATGCGCTAAACTCCGCGTCGAGGCCACTATGGAAGCTTCCAAAGACGCTCGTGCACCGCATGGTTCCGATCATCTCGCGCTCGATTGCCGCGGAATGAATTTCTATCGCATCGATCGCGGACTTCAGGACCTGCTGAAGCTCTACATGGATCCAAAGATGCGCGCGTATTTCGAGCCGCACTACGATCGCCTCGGTGAACTCGCAGGCGGAAAACTCGACGAATGGGCGGAGGCCGCTGACAAGCATCCGCCGGTGCTGCATGCGCGCGATCGTTTCGGCCGCGACGAGGACTGGATCGAATATCATC